>NZ_JBSGBK010000012.1:0-154464 GCF_053601215.1 Amycolatopsis sp. NPDC004772 | reverse complement strand
AAACACCCTTCCCCCCCCCCCCGCTCTCCCTATCTGTGGTCGCCCCCGCAGCATCCCCGCCCCCCCGGGCTGCAGCCCGGGCGGCCGGACGTCACTCACGTCGCGAGCAGCCATGCCCGACCCGCCTTGATCGCGGAGCAGAGCGGCTGCTCGCCGCGTTACGCCTTGTCGGCCGCCATCGCTTCCTGCAGACTTCGCGGCCGCATGTCGGTCCAGTTCTCCTCGACATAGGCGAGGCTCTCGGCTCGCGTCGCCGGACCGAACTTGACCTGCCAGCCGGCCGGAACGTCCTCGAACGTCGGCCACAGTGAGTGCTGGCCCTCGTCATTGACCAGGACGAAGAACTCACCGTTGTCGTCGTCGAAGGGGTTCACAGTCATGAGTCAGCTCCCGAGTTGAGGTTGGTCAACAGCCCGTTGACAATGCGACTGATCTCAGCCGCATTGTCAACGGGCCAGTACATGCCACGCGAACATCACCTGGAGCGGCAGCTCATGAAGTCACCGCGCCTGCCGCTCGTCAACGAAGGCAAGAAGGGCATCCACACCCGACTTGAGAACGTCTGGATCCACGCAGAAGGCGATCCGCACGAGGTTGTCCGCATGGGAATCAGTGTCCATCGCTACCAGAGCGCCTCGGTCATCGAGCTGCGGACGCAACCCGAACCCCGAGCCGGCAACAACGGCCACACTACGTTCCGCGAGCAACTGCGCCGAGAAGGCCTCCGCTCCCAGACCGGTGCTACTGATATCCACCATCGCGTACCACCCGCCGGCTGGGAGCTCGCGGATCAGGCCGGCGTCTCGAAGTGCCGGTAACACGGTGTCTCTGTTCTGCTGTACCAACTTGCGGTTCGCCTGTGCAGCATCGGGCATCTCCAGCGCCGCGATTCCGCCGTACTGCACCGGTGTCGGCGGAGCGATGATGCCGGCCTCTTGCACCACCCTCATCCCGGCGGCTGCCTCGTCCGTCGCCGGCACGACGTAGCCGAGCCGGTAGCCCGTCATCGCCAGGCTCTTGGAGAACGTGAAGACGCTGTGCACGATCCGCTTCTCCACGGGCAGTCGGCGTTCACTTGCCGCCAGGGACAGATGTTCGCCCTCGTACACGAAGTGCTCGTATGCCTCGTCGCTGATCACGTGCCATCCACGATCGCGCGCGAGCGTGAGCAGACCCTCTATCCGGTCCGCGTCCAGTACCGCGCCGGTGGGATTGGCCGGCGAGTTCACCAGAAGGATCCGGCTGTTGGGTCCCGACTTCTCGGCGATCGATTCGAGGTCCGGGAAGTACCTGTCGTCGAGTGAGTAGAACACCGGGCGCAGACCCGCGAGCAGGCTCTGCTGCACATGGATCGGCCAGTGCAGCTCCGGAAGCAGGATCTCGGTCCCCGGTTCGGCCAGCGACAGCAGCAGCGCCTGCAGTCCTTGACAGGAGCCCGGCGTGACGAAGATCCGCGAGCTCGGCGCGTCGATGCCGTTCTCCCGTTTCAGCTTCGCAGTCAACGCGCGCCGCAGTTCCGGAAGACCTTCGACAGCGGTGTACGTCGTCCGGCCGGCCCGCTGAGCTTCCGCGATCGCCTCGGCGACCTCGGGAGGGGAGGTGAAGTACGGCTCTCCGACGTGAAGTCTGGTCACCGGTGCCCCGGTGGCCAGCGCGCGGGCGTCGGCGGCACGAAAGATCTCGTGCAGCGACGACGACGGAATCGCGGTGGCAATAGGTGGATGGCTCATCGTTTCGTTCCCCAACTCATGGTCAGCTGCGCGGTCACTGTCAGGTCGAGACACTGCTGCTGGGCGGATAAATGCTCACGACACCGCCCGACGCCGCAGACCATCGATCGCTACGTCGGCGAAGACGTCCTCGAGCAGGTCACCGACTGCTGAGAAGACGTGGAAGTGCCCACCCGAGCGACGACGTACGGAGAACGACCCAGTGGTGACTTCGCCCCACTCGACCAGCTCGGACTCGTTCACGAGTGGATCGCCGTCGCCGTGGTAACAGATCACCGGACAGTCGAGCGAGGGTGGGTTCACCGGCGGTTCGTAGAGCTCGTTGGCCCTGATATCCGAGCGCAGAATCGGCAGCAGAACCTCACGCAAGTCGGCGTCGGCGGCAATCTCCGGCTCAACTCCACCGTGGCCGCAAACGATCGACCACAGTTCGTCGTCGTCATGGAGATGGGTTTCCCCCCCACCGGCCAGCCGCGGCGGAGGCGACGCCGAGATGACGAGCTGCACCGGGCGTACTCCGCTGCGCTGCAACGCGAGCGCGGTCTCGTAGGCCACCAAAGCGCCGAAACTGTGCCCGAACAACACCAGCGGGGCGTGGGACTCGAGGGTCAGGAGTTCCGCGCTCACGGACGACGCCATCCGCCGGACATCCTCCACGGCGGATTCGGCGAACCTGTCGCCACGACCCGGGTACTGGGCCACCACCAGTTCGGCCTGGGCGGGCAGCTCGTTGGCAAAGCCGGCGTAGCTCGCGGCCGCACCACCGGCGTGCGGAAAGCAGACGAGCCGGATCGCCGGCCGCGGGATGACGTTCGGCCACCGCAGCCAACCTCGGTTCCCGGTAGGAGTCATGACCTCCACCTCACGCTCAAGCAGACGTGCTCAATCAGAGCCTTGCACCTCTGCGGGTGGCCAGGCTCAAATCTTTCGGCTCTCAGTCACCGGTGAAGGAACTACGCAAGACATCCCGGACTCGACGAATCGCCTAGTCACGCTGGCAGTTGCTGTCCGCACAACGGTCCGGCTGAAGGAGACGCAGGTGGGTGCTGGCGAGTTTCTCGATCTCACGGATCCGGCGACGTTTGTCCGGCACGAACCCCGTGACTACTGGCAGGAGATTCGGCCGCAGCATCCCATCTACTGGCACGACTCCCCCGGCGATCTGCCGGGATTCTGGGTGGTCACCAGGTTCAGCGACATCCAGGCGGCGTACCGCAACGCCAAATCCCTGAGCTCGGCGCGCGGCACCGTGCTCGACGTACTACTGCACGGCAACGACTCCGCAAGCGGCAAGATGCTCGCCGTCACCGATCGCCCCCGCCACCAGCAGCTGCGGAACCTGATGCTGCGGGCGTTCTCCCCCAAGGTCCTCGGACCGGTGGTCGAGCGGGTCGAGCAACGCACCCGGAGTCTGGTCGCCAGCGTGGTCGATGTGGGCACGTTCGACTTCGCCGCCGAGGTCGCCGAGCACATCCCGATGACGACGATCTGCGATCTCCTGTCGATCCCCGACGGCGACCGCGCCGACCTGCTCAGGTGGAACAAGCTGGCCCTGTCCGCGGACAGCGAGGAGGTCGACGACCTCGACTCGCTGATCGCCCGCAACGACATCGTTTCCTACTTCATGGATCTCGCCAAGCATCGCCGGGAGAACCCAGGCGACGACGTCATCACCATGATCGCGAGCACACAGGTCGACGGCGAACTGCTCAGCGAAGAGGAGGTCGCCCTGAACTGCTACAGCCTCATCCTGGGCGGCGATGAATCGTCCCGGATGTCAGCGATCGGAGCGGTCAAAGCGCTGGCCGAGAACCCTGGGCAGTGGGCCGCGCTGCAGGCTGGCGTCGCCTCCCTCGACGACGCGGTCGAGGAGGTGCTGCGCTGGGTCACGCCCGCTATGCACTTTGCCCGGACCGCGCTCACCGACCTGGAGATCGCCGGTCAGAAGATCCGGGCCGGGGACATCGTCACTTTGTGGAACACCTCGGCCAACGACGACGAGACAGTGTTTCCCGATCCGCGAACCTTGGACCTGGCACGCAAGACCAACAAGCACCTCACCTTCGGCCACGGGCCCCACTTCTGCGTCGGTGCGTTCCTGGGCCGGGCGGAACTGCGGGCCCTGTTGTCCTCGCTCGCGGAGTCGGTGCGTTCAATCGAGCTGGCTGGCACGCCCTCGCGGATCTACTCGAACTTCCTGTTCGGCTACAGCAGTTTGCCCGTCAGCTTCCGGTGAGCGGACCCGTCTCAGTCGCCGGTCAGACGGCCCTCTCCACCACTAGCGCCAACTCCGAGATACTGCCGGCCTCGAAGAGTGAGCGGATCGGGATCTTGATGCCGAGGTCCTGCCGGATCCGCGCGGCCAGCTTCGTCGCCAGCACAGAGTGCCCACCGATCTCGAAGAAGTTCTGATCCGGGGTGACCACCGGCAGGCCCAGGAGCTCGGCGACGATCGCGCACAGCACATCGGCGTACGGCATACCCTCGTGCCAGCTGAGCTGTTCGGCAGGGGGCTCGGCGGGGCGCGGTCGCAACGCCTTCCGGTCGATCTTTCCGTTGTGCGTCGTCGGAAGTTCGTCGAGCAAGGTGACTGTCGACGGCACCATGTGATCCGGCAACATACGGCGGACATGGTGGCGCAGCTCCGACTCGGTCACTTCTTCCCCCGGCAACGTCGTCACGTACGCAACCACCCGGGCGTCTGCCAATTCTCCGTCCACCGCAGCGACGGCGAGTTTGACCGCGGCGTGACCGGCCAAGGCTGCCTCGACCTCGGCAAGCTCGACCCGGAAGCCACGAACCTTCACCTGGGCATCGGCGCGACCCGAGAAGAGGAACTCTCCATCAGCCCGACGCGAGCCGCGGTCGCCGGAGCGGTACATCCGGCTGCCGGGTGCTCCCTGTGGATCGGCGACAAAACGGGTGGCAGTGAGGCTCGGACGGTTGAGATAACCGCGGGCCAGCCCGGGCCCGGACAGGTACAGCTCCCCTTCGGCGCCGTCGGCAACTTCTTGCATGCGCTCGTCGAGCACCTGGACGGTCTCGCCGAGCCAAGGCGTCCCGATGGTGATCTCGTCGACAGCCGGGTCGACCGGTCCGCTGAGGGTGGAGCCAACAGTCACCTCGGTCGGACCGTAACCGTTGAAGAGCCGTCGACCGGGTGCCCACTTGCGGACCAAGGTCGGCGTACAGGTATCGCCCGTCGACATCACCGTGCCGCCTAGCAGAACGCCATCGGCGTCAGTGGCACTCAAGGCCACCGGCGGCAAGGTCGCGTGGGTGATCCGGTGCTTCAGCAGGGTTTCCCGCAACGGATCTCCCGGCAGGACGTCGTCCGAGGACACCATGACCAGCGCGGCTCCGGACAGAAGCGCCAGGGTGATGTCCCAAAATGCGGCGTCGAAGCTGATCGACGCCCACTGCAGCACCCGGTCACCAGGGCCCGGACCGATTCGGTGCGCGTGAGTTGCGAGCATGTCGCCCGTACCTGCATGGGTCACCGCCACGCCCTTCGGCGTACCAGTGGAGCCTGACGTGTAGATCACGTACATCAAATGGGATGTGTACAACGGAGACAGCCGCTCAGCGTCAGTCAGGTCGCCGGTCGCCTCACCTTGGATGTCCTCCTGCAGGTCGGGGTCGTCGATCACGTAGTCGGCCACCTCGTCAATCAGGCGGGGAACCTGGCTCGACCGGATCACCAGGACGGGGCTCGCGTCGTCGATGATGTGCGCCAGCCGATCATCGGGGTAGGTCGGGTCCAGCGGAAGATACGCGCCGCCGGCCTTCAGCACGGCCAGCAGCACGATGATCAGCTCGTCCGAGCGCGGTATGGCGACCGCCACCAAGGAATCCGGCCCGACTCCCAGGGCCACCAAGCGCCTGGCCAGCTGGTTCGCGTGGGTGTTCAGCTCGGTGTAACTCAAACTGATGTCACCGAAGATGACCGCGGGCTGGTCGGGGAAGCGGGCAACAGTCGACTCGAACAACTCCGGAACCGTGGACAAGGTCAACTCCTTGGATCAGCCGACTCGTGGAAGGGACGACGCACCTGCTACGGACCCTAGAAGCCCAGGCCGATGACGACCATCGAACTGACAGAGACAGGACAGCGACCCACACGGGCCTCCTGTCGCGTCTCTGTCAGCACGATTGCCTGACGGCGGCGGATGCCGGATGGTGAAGACCGTTGGCCTGTCGTACCGCTGATCCTCAGTTCGATATCTAGTCTGATCGGGAGCCGAGATGCTCGAAGGCTGCGTTTCCTGGCCCGACGAACTCGCCGAGCAGTATCGCCGCCAGGGTTACTGGCAAGGGCGATCGCTGGGCGAGCTCCTGGAGGCGGCCTGCGCCGAACATGCCACCAAGGTGGCTGTCGTGTACGGCGAGCAGCGGCTCACGTACGCGGACCTCGCAGCCCGCTCCGACCTCGTAGCCCGGCAGTTCGTAGCTCGTGGGATCGGCCCGCTCGACCGGGTCGTCGTGCAGTTGCCGAACGTGCCGGAGTTCGCGACCGTGGTTTTCGCGTTGTTCCGGCTGGGTGCCATTCCGGTGCTGGCTCTGCCGGGGCATCGCAAGCACGAGCTCGTTCACCTGGCCTCGCAGTCCGGCGCCGTCGCACTGATCGTGATGAGCGAGTTCCGAGGCTTCGACTACCGGCAGCTCGCCCACGAGGTGCAGCAAGCCGTCCCGGGGGTCGAGCAGGTGCTGATTGCGAACGAGCTCGCCGACAGCGCGCCGGAGACGCGGTATCCGCAGGTCGATCCGTCCGAGCCGGCTTTCTTCCTGCTCTCCGGCGGGACGACTGGCCGGCCGAAACTGATCCCCCGCACGCACGACGACTACGCGTACAACATGCTGGCTACCGCGGACGCGCTCCGGGTCGACAGCACGTCGACGTACCTGGCCGTGAACCCGGTCGCCCACAACGCCGCGCTCGGTTGCCCTGGGCTGTTCGGAACGCTGCTCGTCGGTGGCAAGGTCGTACTCGCCCCGACTTCTCGGCTGGCGGAGCTGATCGGGCTCATCCGTGCGGAGCAGGTCACGCTCACCACGTTGGTACCGGGAACCGTGCGGCTTTGGATCGACTACGCGCAGCGGACGCCTGTCGACCTTTCCGGCGTCCACTTGCAGATCGGCAGTTCCAAGCTGACACCAGTGCAGGCCGAGGAAGCGTGCCAGTTCCTGAACTGCGACCTGAGTCAGTGGTTCGGTGTCGGCGAAGGGCTTCTCACCTACACTCGGCTCGACGACCCGGATGAGGTGAGGTTCAACACCGAGGGCCGTCCAATGGCTCCCGACGACGAAATCCGGGTTGTGGACGACGCCGGCCACGACGTACCGGACAACGTCGAAGGTGAGCTCCTGACGCGAGGTCCGTACACCATTCGCGGCTACTACCGTGCCGAACGGGAGAACGCCGACTCCTTCACGTCGGATGGGTTCTTCCGGACCGGGGACCTGGTGCGACGTAGGTCGGACGGCAACATCGTCGTCGTCGGGCGGCTCAAGGACGTGATCAACCGGTCTGGCGACAAGATTCCGGTCGAGGAGGTCGAGGAACAGCTCATGGCGCACCCCGGCGTCCGGGACGCGGCGGTCGTGGGGGTCGAGGACCCAGTACTGGGTGAGCGCACCTACGCATTCGTCGTACTGCGAAACGAGAGCGTCGAACTCCAAGCCCTGAAGGTGTTCCTGCGAGATCGCGGTCTCGCGACCTACAAGATCCCGGACAAGCTCGTGTCCGTCTCCGAACTGCCCCGCACGCCGGTAGGCAAGGCAGACAAGGTCGCACTGCGCGCCCTGGCCGCCCTCACCCCGCCCGGCGCCAGCAGACAGGCGGCATGAAACACCCCCGCGCCGGGCTCCGAGTTCGGCGCGGGGGCTCGCCGCGCAAGCGTGGGCGTCGCCTTCGAAGATCACCTCGCCCTGGCTCCTGACTGGCTGGGCCCAAGGTGTCGACCAGGGGCCGTCACCCCTTCCTGGCCCCGGAGGTGCCGGTGTACAACCCCGACGCTGGATTCCCCGGAGTGGTCGTCGAACTTGGCTACACCGACGTGCCGGCCGCCGCAGCCTGGCTCACCCGGGTCTTCGGCTTCCGCGAACTACTCCGCCAAACCTTCGACGGCACTGTCTGCCACGCCGACCTGCACACCGGTGCCGGCGTCGTCATGCTCGCCAAGGTCGGCGGGCGGCTCACCATCCCGCCCACCGGTGTGCCGGCCGTGGCTCAGGTGATCGTCTGGGTCGATGACGTCGACAAGCACTACGCCCACGCGCGCGCCGAGGGCGCCCGAACCCTCCACGAACCCCGCGACAAACCCTGGGGCCTACGGCAGTACCTCGCCCTCGACCACGAGAACCACCTGTGGGAGTTCACCGAGCACGTCCGTGACGTCCCCGCCGCCGAGTGGGGAGCGACGACCTTCGCTTGATCGGCACCGCCTCACTACAACGGTTCCGCGAACGCATGCAGCCGGATCAGGTGGTCCGGCCGCCGTCGACCGGTAAGAGCACACCGGTGACCCACCCCGACGTGTCGTCATCGAGGAGCAGGGTGATCCACCGGGCGATCTCATCGGGTTCGCCGAACCTCTCCAACGGGGTCGACGCCAGCAAGTCCGCACGGAGGGTCTGGGTCTGTGGACCGGTAAGCCCCAGGTCGTCGTACATCGGCGTGTCGACCGGGCCGGGCAGGATCGCGTTCACCCGGACCTGTGGCGCCAGCTCCCGCGCCCACGACCGGGTCAGGCTGTTCACAGCGGCCTTCGTCGCGCCGTAGAGGGATCGGTTCGGCATCGCCAGAACGCCACCGACCGACGACACGTTCACCACCGCGCCACGATGCTTACGCAGTTCCGGCAAGCAGGCCCGCAGCACGTTCACCGGTCCACGGATGTGCACTTCGAACATGGCGTCCAGATCGGACGGCGAGGAAAACTCGATCGGCGCGAAGCGCGCCAGGCCGGCATTGTTGACGACTCCGCTCACCGGACCGCACCGATCCGTCAGAGTCCGTACCGCGTGCTCGACCTCGGCTGCCGAACCGACGTCGGCGGGCAGCGCCACCACCTCACCGGGCTCGTCGCTGAGGTCATCGCGCAGAGCCAGCAGTGGTTCCTTGCGCCGACCGATCGCGCCTACCCGCGCGCCTGCCCGGCACAACCTTGCACACGTCGCACGGCCGATCCCCGAACCGGCGCCGGTCACGACCACAGTTCTGCCGGACAAGCTCATCCGCGTACGCTCCTCACTTGCAGTTTCCACGACGCTTCGCCCACAGCCGGCCGCATGCTGACGGCACCAGACGCTACACGTGCCCCACGACACCGAACACACCTACGAAATGTCTTTGAAAGATGCTTTAGACCAGTCTTTCAGAGTTCTGTTGAGCAGTCGAAACGTTGGCAAGATAAATGTTAGCGTGTGACACCGTACTAGTTGGGGGTGACGACAATGACGACCATCTGGGGCGACTTGGACCGACAGTACTCGCCCAGCTCGTGCATTACCGACATCGAGTACTACCTACACGAGTACGCCACACGTAGCGCCGGCGCCCGAGCCACATACCGGCATCATACCGTGCACTATGGGCATTCCGATGTCGAGCAACTTGACCTCTTTCCGCATTACGACGCCAACACACTGCTGGTTTACGTGCACGGCGGCAACTGGCAGCAGCTCAGCAAGAACGAGTCCAGCTTCGCCGCACCTGCCGCCTTGCACGCCGGCGCGGCCTTCGCTGCCCTGGGCTACGGTCTCGCACCGAACTACGACCTCGACGCGATCGTGGCCATGGTGCGCCGTGGCCTGCTGTGGCTGGTGGACAACGCGGAAACCTATGGCATCGCGCCGGGCCGGATCCACCTCAGCGGCAGCTCAGCGGGTGCGCACCTGGTCGCCATGGCCCTGACCGACGGCTGGCTGCCCGACGGGCGGACACCAGCCGAAGTGTTCGGCTCAGCCACACTGCTCAGCGGCATCTACGACCTCGACCCGGTCCGGCACAGTTACGTCAACGATGCACTGGGCCTCACGGAGGAATCGGCTCACCGCAACAGCCCCGTCCAGCACGCCCCAGTCAAGGCGCCACCGATCACCGTGGCCCGTGGCGGACTCGAGACACCGGAGTACGCCCGTCAGCACGACAACTACGTCGCTGCCCTACGTGCGAACGGAATCACCGTCGAGGAAATGGTCCTCGCGCACCGAAATCACTTCGACCTGCCGTTCGACCTCGCCAACCCGGACACACCTGTCGGCAGCACCTTGGTTCGACTGCTGACCGGCAACAGCTGAAGTCCGCACCAGAGAGGCTTTGCTTCAGGAGCTCATAGCCTCGAGGATGTATCCTCGGCCCCACGCGGTGCGGATCGACAGATCGATCGACTGAAGTCTTCGGCGGAGCCGCATAATGTGCAGGTCGAGCGAGTTCCTTGTAAGGGTGGTTACCTGCGTTGCCAAATAGTTCGTGAGCTCGTTGCGGTACACTACTTCGCCGAAGCGTTCGACGAGCAGGGCCATGAGGTGGGCCTGAGTGGTCGAGATCGTGATCGAGTGACTTCCGAAACTCAGCGTTCCCGCCGAGTCGATCCTCGGCGCCCGGCGGCTGTCGAACCGGTTCTGCAAGGCATTGACTCTCGCATCCAGGTCAACCCGAGATATCGGTTGGCGAGCCCAATCTTCAATCGGGTCGTTGCTGACCGGCGGTACCGCGCCTCCTTCTACGACGAGTAATCGAGGTACCCCCTCAAGCTGATAGCGGTTCCGCAGGTCCGCCTGCGCGGGCCACCTGACGAAGACTACGTCGGAGTTCCGACTCCCCATCATTAGTCCTCCAGTCCCAATCAGTAATCGCTTGTAGAAGTGTTCATCCCCGAACTCTGCGGCGCCGACGTCGACTGGAGGGACTGAAGGCCTCCCGCCCCGGGGCGAGCGGAACGCCCGCGCCGCGACTCACCGCGGCGGCGAGCGCGTCGGCGTCGGGTCGGCCAGCCGGACGCGCACACCGCTGCGGGTCAGCGCGAGTCCGATCGACGTGCCGATCGTGCCGGCGCCGAGCACGGTCACAGTGCGGAGGTCCACGAGATCGACGGTACGGCCGCCTCTCGGAGGTCGTCCTCTCTTCGAGTGCACACTCCCCCGTTCATCCTGGGGTGAACTCGTGGTTCTGCAAGCACCTGGATGGCCTTTGCGGGGTCGTCCGGCGCGTCCGGGGCCAAGAACCTGCGGCGCAGGCGCCGAACGTCGTCGCCATCATCGCGCCCCTGGTCAGGCCGCAATCCGCAGCTCGGGACGGGCCAGATCGCGGCTCATACCGTGCGGGAAGGTGTCGGAGGCCAGCGTGATCGCGATGGGCGGATCGGTCAGTTGCAGTTCGCGCAACCGCAGGTACACCTTGGTGGCGCCACCCGGCGACACGACGACCGGCTGCCGAACCGTGCCGAGGTAGATGCTCTCCGCGCCCTCGGCGACCGCGAGCACGGTCCACCGCCCTGGCGGCACGTCCGAGATGGTCAGCCTGGTCGAGCCGACACCGGCCTGCGCGGCGTACGCCACGGGCCCGCACTGCGGGATGCGCTCGGCGAACAGGCCGACCAGCACGTTGGCCGGGGCGGCCTCGGCGGGCAGGTCGACCGTGGCGGACATCGACGCCGCACCCTGCACGGGCAGCCCGTTCGCGCCGGGCAGTGCCTCGGCCGGGGGCACCCGGTGGAAGTCGGGGCTCACGGCGAGCAGCAACTTGCTTACCTCCGGGCTGCGGTACTGGGTGGGGGTCATCCCGACCGCCTTGGTGAACCGGCTGGTGAACGTGCCGACGCTGTTGTAGCCGACGCTGCACACGACGTCGGCCACGGTGAGATCGGTGGTCAGCAGCAGCCGCTTGGCCTCGAACAACCGGACGGCGGTCAGGTAACGGCCCGGCGTCACGCCCGTCAGCTCCGCGAACACCCTGGAGAGATGAAAGGGGCTGACGAACACCTCAGCCGCTATCTGGCCGAGGGTGATGGGGTCGAAGTACCGATCGCGCATCGCCGAAATTGCGTGCTGGACGGCAAGTTGCATAGGTCTCTCCTCCGGTCCTCGAGAACGATCCGCAACCGCCGGATCCACTCGCCTCCCCCATGGACTCCAGCATTTGCGGCACAGTCCGGAACCCTGGAGACAAAGATGTCCTACCTGCTGTGGTCCGTGCTCACTCGCGGCCTCTCACTCGCTTCCGAGTCACCGCACGTCCCTGACCGGGCGGCTCGGCCCCAGTTCGCGTCGTGGTCTGCCCCGACCACGACCCACCGGAGCGCCGCGCGAGGTGCGGCGACGTTCCGGCTCATCATTGCTTCCGACGTCTGTGTCGACGAATCGCGCCGTCAACCTCGTCTGGGAGCTAGCATGACCCCACCTGTTCTCGCGCACGTCAAAGCGGGGTCAAGGACCAGGCAAGTCAGTGGCACCCAGCCGATGGCACGGGCAGTGCGCACGCGGTTGGCCGCCGGGGCGGCCGCATCACCTGATTGTCGTAACGACAGGTCACCCAGCAGGTGGTTCGGCTGGGACAGAACGGATGGCAACCGTTGGTCAGAGTGTTGCTTGCCGAGGACGCGCACATGGTGCGCGGTGCGTTGGTCGCGCTGCTGGGATTCGAACCCGACATCGAAGTGGTCGCCGAAGTGGCTTCCGGCGACGACATCCTCCCCGTTCCGAACCGGGTGGACGCGATCAGGATCGCGCGCGAGGCCGAATGGTTCTGAACGGGCCCGGTCAGCGTGGCGGCAATGGAACCGTGGCGCGCAACCGGTAACTGCCCGGCGGCTCTGACTCGGTCTCCAAGTCGCCTCCGACGAGGCCGAGCCGGCGGATCCTGGGCCATTCGCCAGTCTGGAATTTAGAGCTCGATGGAGTAGACACTGCTGGACTGTTCGAAGTAGTGTTTGCTGCCATTCTGCGTACTTTACTGGACCCGATTGGTCATCATTACGCCTCAGTATTGTGCAGCACGTGACTAACTAACATACTCCTGGTGGTTCGGGAAAGTTAGTGCTGTGCCAGAAATTCTGGTTTCGTGTCGCCGATATCGCCGGTGCACAATCCATGAACCGCATATGCGTTGACCATAGGTACGGCGGGCCGGACTCAAATCGGTATTCGTGGCCGGTGCACTGCCGCGAACACAATCGATCTGCCAATGTTCAGGAATCGACCGTCGCTTGGATCGACATCGAACTGGGCGGACGTCAACCAGCGACGGAAGTCACCGATGGGAGCCACGTATGTTGGATTCCGACCTGGCGTTATGGGACCGATCTGACGACGCCTCGGCCGGGTTCGCCGGCCAGCCCAACGGTGGGCCGCACTTCACCCTTCTCGGCCCCTTGGAGGTCCGCAAGGACGGCGAGGACCACGCACCGACGGCACCGAAGGTGCTCCAGGTGCTGGCGATGCTGCTCATGCGTCCCGGCAAGGTCGTGCAGGGTGACCTGATCATCAAGGAGCTGTGGGCGGACGACCCGCCCCGCGGCGGCCGGACCACCATGCAGACACACGTCTGGCAACTGCGCAGGTACATCGAAGCCAACGGATTCGCCAGCGACGGCGACCGGATCATCGTGACCAGGGCACCCGGGTATCTGCTGCGCGTCGACCCTGGCCAGGTCGACGTCGCCGTGTTCCAGTGGCTGGTCAGGGAGGGCAGGGCGCTGTTCGACCGGCAGCACTACGGCGAAGCCGCCACCGTCCTGCGCAAGGCACTGGACCTGTGGGGCGGGCCGCCGCTGGCCAACGTGACATGCGGCCCTGTGCTCTCGGTGTATGCGACCGACCTGGAGGAACAGCGACGAAACGCGCAGCGCCTGCGCATCCATGCCGAGATCGAGGCGGGCATGTTCTACGACCTGATCGGCGAGTTGCGATCGCTGATCGCCGCCAGCCCCCTTGACGAGGGCCTCAACGGCCAACTGATGCGGGTGCTCAACCTCAGCGGCAGGCGGATCGAGGCGCTGGAGCTCTACCGGCAGTTCCGGGCAAGGCTGAGCGGCGAGCTCGGCCTCGAGCCGTGTAACGAGCTCCAGGAGCTGCACCACGTCCTGCTCTCGGACCAGTCGCACCGCTGAAGGGGCCACGCGAACAAACCAGCTTTCGAACGCAAACCACAACACCTACACCGCCCTCACCGGCGTAGAGGGGACGCACATCATGACCGGTCGAACCTACGGGCAATTCTGTGGCGTCGCCCGCGCCCTCGAGCTCGTCGGCGAGCGATGGTCGCTGCTCGTCGTGCGAGACCTGTTGCTCGGCCCGAAGCGATACTCGGACCTGCGGCAGACCCTGCCGAAGCTGCCACCGAGCGTGCTTTCCGGCAGGCTCAACGAACTGGAAAAGGCAGGCGTGCTCCGGCGGCGCGTGCTGCCGCAACTGGACGCGGGCGTGGTCTACGAACTCACCGAGTACGGCCGCGACCTGGAACCGGTGCTGTTGCAGCTGGGGTTGTGGGGCGCGAGGGCAATGATCGACCCCGCGCCGGACGACCTGTTCACCATGGACTCCGCGATCCTTTCGCTGTACACGACGTTCCGGCCGGAGCACGCGGCGGGCGTCAACGTCAGCTTCGAGATCCGCTATGGCGACCTGATCGTGCACGCCTTCGTGGACGACGGCGCGCTCAAGGTCGCCGAGGGCGCCCTTCCCGGGGCCGACCTCGTCATCGAGCCGGTCGGCTCGATCCAGCCGCTGCTGAGCGGCAGGCTGAGCCCGCTGGCCGCGATCGAGGCCGGGATCCTGCGGGCGAGCGGCAACCTCACCCTGCTGGACCGGTTCGTCGACCTCTTCCACATCCCGGCGCCCCCGGCCCCGGTGGAGGGCCTCGTTGTCCGCTGACCCTGGCCGCCTTCACTGTTCGGTCACCATCGGCGCGGCCAGGAACTGCTCCGGGATGGCGAACGCGTCGACCAGCGTGCGGGCGTAGTTGCTTGCACAGCTGGTCGACGGCGGCGACCACGGCCTTGCCCCTGCTCGCGCTCAGCCACCCGTGTTCGAGTAACCACGCCCGGTCCGCCTCGACGCCCGCCAGCACGTGCAGATCGCAGACGCGGCCGAGCTGCCGCTTTCGCTTGGCTGGCAGGGCTTGCACGTCTCCGGGAGCCGAAGGATTCCTCACCGAGCTGGGCACGATCCGTCCACACAACGCCAACGTGGAGGTCGATGACCTGCTCACCGGGAAGGGGCGTCGTTGCCTGACGAACTTTACGACTGCGGCCTACGCACCAGGGCCACCCGGTGCACGCCTGCTGCGCAAGCAGATCACGGCACAGCTCAAGGAACTCGACACGCAGGACGAGAACTTGATCGACCTCGCCGCCGACAGCACGCTGCCTCGGACCAAGGTCGAGGAGAAGCTGCGCGACATCGCACGCGAACAGCCCGACCAGCTGTCTCAACGCTGCAACGACCAACAGCGCCGCCTACTCAACCAAGCGATCTTCCACGCCATCCAAGGTCAGCGGGCCGCAGCAACCGGCGCGGAGGGCACAACCAAAAAGGACCACCCGCGATGCGGGTGGTCCTGGCTCGCCGTCAGGCGTTGCGGTCCTACTGCGCAGCCTTCATTCAGGCATTTGTTCTAGTGATAACCCTAGGGTGGCCCTGATGCGACCCAGATCGAACCCCGCCCTGGCCCGGTACGTCCGCGAACACGCTGGTCAGGACTAGGAGCGGGTACGCCACCGCCCCAGAGAACCGCCCAGATCGGGCCACGTGGCCCGATCCCCGCCCCGGCGCCCTGACCGGCGCCGGGGCACACCCAATACCTAACCCGAGACCCATTCATGATCAAAACCCCGCAAGGAGGTGAGCTCCCGGCACCCCGTCAGCTCCCCCGCAACACCATCCTCGTCGGTGATGCCCGCCAGCGCCTGGCCGAGCTAACAGCTGACTCCATCGACACCATCGTCACCAGCCCGCCGTACTTCGGCGTCCGCGACTACGGCCACGACCAGCAGCTCGGCGCCGAGTCCGACGTCGACGTCTGGGTGAAAACCCTCCGCGACATCGCGGCTGAGCTGGCTCGCGTGCTACGACCGACCGGCACCCTCTGGCTCAACCTTGGCGACAGCTACGCCCGCCGGCCCAGCGAAGGCGCCACGCCGAAGAGTCTGCTCCTTGGGCCCGCACGAGTCGCCTTGGCTCTGGTCAACGACGGTTGGACGCTGCGCAACGAGGTCGTCTGGGCCAAATCCAACCCCATGCCGTCGTCGGTCGTTGACCGGCTGACTACGACCCACGAGCTGCTGTACTTCTTCAGTCGCTCGCGGCGCTACTACTTCAACTTGGACGCCATCCGTCAACCACTTGTCACACGTCACCGGCCTCCTGAACCTGCGACAAGCAGGGTCTACCCACCGCCAACCACCAGAGCGACGAGCCGACCCGAGCGGACGCTCAACGACAACCGCGGGCTGTCAAGACTCAAGGCCGGCGGCCTGGCTGGTCACCCGCTCGGCAAGAACCCAGGCGACGTCTGGACGCTGCCAACTGCCGGGTTTCGCGGCGGCCACTTCGCGGTCTACCCGCTCGCGCTGGCTGAACGATGCCTACTGGCGACCTGTCCGGAACGAGTCTGCTCGGCGTGCGGGACACCATGGCAGCGCAGCCTCGAGCGCCAGGACGGCCGGCTACTCGCGGTCGGTGACCTCCAGGCTACCTGTCGTTGCAACGCGGCGAGCCACCCCGGCGTCGTCCTGGACCCGTTCCTCGGGACTGGCACGACGGCACTGGCAGCTGAGAAGCACAGCCGCGACTGGCTCGGCATCGAGCTGAACCCGGAGTATGCGGCGATTGCGCGTGAACGCCTGCGTGGTCAACGTCAGCAACGCGGTGAGCCAGCGGCTGCCTGACCTCAGCGCCTCGCCGGTGCCATGCGGCCGCCCATGTCATCCCAGCTGAGGGATGGCCGGCCGCACCAGCACCGAGGAGGCTCCGCATGTCGGATCCACGAAACGTCAACGTCAAGACGCTGGGCATCAAGGTGCCCGACGCCTTGCATGCGCAGTTCGCGCTGGTCGCTCAGCTCGACGGCATCTCGCTGGGAGATGCAGCCCTGCGGGCTGTTGAGCTGTACGTCAACACCAAGCGGGCCGAGAGCGACTTCGCTGCTCGAGCAGAGGCAGCTCTCGAGGAGATCGAGCGCGAAGCCGCTGCCCGACGCGGCGCGATTCAGGGCCTGTTCGGCGAAGCCGTGCCAGCAACAACCGATGCACCTGCCGCCGATGCCCCTGTTGAGCGCCGGGGCCGGCGCAAGACCGGTGAGACCACCGACTGAGCTCGATGGTTCGCCAAACCTGGAGCGGAGCGGCGGTCCGCGAGACCGCCCTCCGCCCCACATCCACCCCAGACCGTGTTCCCCAGTTCAGAGGGGTGATCGGCCTGGTGTGGACCGGACCGCCCACCAGGCAAAAGCCCAACGGTCCAGAAGCGAGCGGCACCCATGCCTAACGCGATCGTCATGCCTGTCGATCTGGGTCAACCGATCCGACAGCAGCACCTCAACCAGAACGACCTCGACGCCTACCGCCAGGTGGTCGGCGGCCCGCTCGAGCTCATCAATCTCGAACGGCCGGACGCCGGCATGTACTTCCACGAGGAAGGCAAACTCGAAGGACTGCCGGTCAACGCCCGCGCCACGGTACTGCTGTGGGTCCACAACAGCGTCTTCCTTGGCCGAGATCTGATCGCCGGTCCGGCGCTGCTGGTTGGACCGCCGGACGCCAACGGTAATGACCTCGACTGTCCCGAAGACCTTGTCGACCTGCTGTTCGACACTGAGCAGTATCTCGTTCAGATGCACGTCGCTGGCGACGCGCTCTGGCACGGCGACAACCAGGTCTTCGAGAAGTGGTTCGACGCCTACGCCCACGCCGTACGGCTCATGCAACGATGGCAGATCGTTGACGAGGTCCGCGTGGTGCCGCGGCTCAGCGACGACCTGCGGGCGGAGTGGTACCAGCTCGGACTGGCCAACCCGTGGATCTCGCAGGCCGGCGATCCGCCGTTTACCCGCGGGAGCTTCGTCGGCTGCTACAGCGTCCAGGAGCTCGAGCAGCGCATCGGGTTCACGAACTGGTCTCTGGGCACGGCGTTCTACTACCGGGACCTGTGCTTCATCCAGCAGGTCGACGGTGGCGATGAGTGGCTGGCGATCCGACACGGGATCGCGTTCGAGAGCATGACGCTGATGCCGTTCATCGAGCAGGGTGAGTTCGCTTCACTAGTGCGTCGACTTCTGGCTGCTTCGAAGGAGCAGTGCGAGATGTTGAGGTACTGAGCAGTATCCGCCGTCCGGTCGAGTGCCGGGCGGCGGATACTCGGACTCCCAGTGATGTTGCCTGCCACCGCCTACTTCGCAGCGAGCCACTTTGACGTGAACGAACGGGCCTGTCCGATGACCGGGTCCACGCGCGGCGCGGAAGTACGTGTCAGGTAATTGCCCGATTGCTTGCTTCGGAGCTCGATCTTATTGACCTTGTAACCCGCCGGGGGCTTCGCCAGATCGATCGCGACGCCGTCCGACGTGAGGACACTGCAATAGATGTCCGTCGGTGAGTACTGCGGGAAGAGATCCTGGCCGTCGGTCCCGGTCGGCTTGCCCTTGATCGTCGGACGCTCGACGATGCACTCACCTGTCACCTGCGGCGTCGTGTAGTTGATCTGCTTGACGAACAGGTCGCTCCAATAGCCCGGATCTGTCTGCTCAAGCGGCGGCGTCACGACGGCAGACAACTGAAACTGCCGAGGCGTGTTCGGTCGCGACGGGCAGCCATAGCTCTCACAGATGTCCAAACTGACGCCGTCCCCCGGACTGATGGCATGGTCGACCTTGACCGCCTGGGCCCGGTTCGGCATCTGCTCCCACCACAAGTAGTAGGTCGGGCCACCATGGCCCGAACAGGTCGCTCCCAAGCCGACCTGTGCCAACGTAGCCCCGTAGGCCCCGTCGATGCCGACCCACCAGACGATCTCCGCCGCCTTTTTCGGACAGGTCACCTTTGGGACCGTGAACGTCGCATGCGCGCCAGTGACACGTGGCGACCCGGTCTGCGCTGTGACGACGTAGCCGGACCAGAGCGGGCTTGTCGGAGGGAGATTCTGAGCTGCTGCGGCTGGGCCACCCGCCAACTGCATGAACAAGCTAAGCAGTCCGAAAACTACCCCAATATTCCGCAACGTTCTTCGCGACTTCCTCACCGAGGCACCTCATTTCTCCACGCAACTCGTCCGAAGCCAGGTCGGAGGGCGCTAACGCCTTGTTACAAGATCATCCACGACTCTCTGGGTATGTCGGCACCGACTTCTAGCCGACAAAGCGCTGGTCACGCTTTGACCAGCCACGAAGTTAGCTGCTGTTAGCCTAGGCATTTCGTTGGGGATGTTCCGTTTGCTACTCTATGGCATGCAAGCCGAAGACAAAGCATGGTGCCGAGAGAAGCTTGAAGCCTACCTCGCTGCTGTCAAACGCTACGATTCATTCATCAACGAAGGAACCGGGTTCAACCAGCCTGCCTTCGAGGAAGCCGTCAAGCTGGAACCCAGCGCGAAGGCGATCATGAGGCGCGTCCTGCCCGACCTTCGCGACTACGAACTGGTCATGGGACCAAGTCGAACTACCGCCATTACCTTCAGCCTTCAGGCGCTTACCCTTCTCGAAGAGGCTGAAGAAATCGAACGTCACCTCGGACCAGCGGGTCCGCAGCCTGCGGCCGATGAGATGCATCCGTGGATCTGGGAAGCCGCCCAAAGCCTCTGGGACACCGGCCATTACCGCGAGGCAGTACAGGCCGGCGCAACGAGCCTCAACGCTCATATCCAAACCCTTGTGAGCCGACGCGACATCTCCGACTACAAGCTCGCCACGGAGACCTTCTCCGAGAACCCGCCAAGCGCAGGAAGGCCACGCCTGCGATGGCCAGGCGATCCCGCCAACGAGTCGACGAAGAGCATGCAAGACGGGCTACGCTTACTCGCGAGCGGAATCTTCCGCGGCATCAGAAACTCGGCCACTCACGAACTAACAGAACTGCCTGAGCAAGCAGCTCTTGAGCAGCTTGTAACGATGAGTCTGGTCGCGCGTTGGATTGAGACCTGCGACCTAACCGTAGCTTGAACCTATGGTCATGCAGTCACGCCTCACCAGGCACGATCGCCCCAGCGTTAGCCGACGTCTTCCGCAGAGTCGCCCCCCGCGCTCTCCGTCTGGGCGTTGTTCTCCGCACGATGTTCCAAGAAGCTCGGATCGACCTCAATGTCACCCGTCAATCTCCAGCTTCGACGCTCAAATACAAGCGTACCGGTAACCGTGAAGGGCAGCTTTCGTCGATAGGCGACGATCGCCCAGTCATGGTCTTGACCAGAGAGAAGTATGTGTACGGTTCGAATTCGGCCATGAACCTCAGCCAGCAGCTGGACAGTGGCTGCTTCGTCACCATCCAGGTCAGGTTCCTCACGATACAGCGGACGAACAACGGATACTCGACCATGAGTTGCTCGAACCTGGTACCGCGTCCTGGTGCCTTCCATTGCCATGCTCTCGCAGACGATCCGCGAATGGTCATTCGAGGCCGAAGTACCCCTGCGGCCCTTCGCTGTGTGCTCGGACGCACGGGTCAGTAGGCAGCAGACCCAGGGCGACGACAACGACATGGCAACTCACGACCTGGCCCTTCCAGCCACGACGGACTCGGATCGCCTCATCCGTCAGATGGCCAGCGTCGAGGAAAGCGCCGCCGGATTGATCGTCGTGCTCTCGACCTATCAGTCCATTTCGACGATCGCCGAGGCTCAGCAGAAGGGCCTGCCGCGTTTCGATCTCATCGACGGCAATACAGCAGACGGACTACGCAAATCCCTCATCGATGAGTTCGACATCATTTATTGCTATAACCTGCGCGGCAACCAGCGCACCGCCGGAGAACTCTCCCGCAAGGAGGGCGGCAAGGTTTTCGATTCAGGTAGTCGAAACACGGTAGCTATACTAATCTTGCTGAAGACAAGTGACGCAAGTGGGCAATGCGTGCTCCACTATCGCGACATCGGCGACTACTTGACTCGCTCGGAGAAGCTCCGCACGCTCGCCGGCCAGGACCTCGAAACTGTTCCGTGGGAAATCCTCAAGCCGAACAGCGAAGGTGATTGGATCAACCAGCAAGATGACCGGTTCGGCACCTTCCAATCGATCGCCGAGCGAGACAAGTCCAAACGCAGCAAGGCAGTTTTTCAAGCATACTCTGGCGGACTCAAGACTAACCGCGATGCCTGGGTATACAACTTCTCGAAGACCCAACTAGAAGAGAATACTCGATCGATGATCGAGTTCTACAACGAGCAGGTGGAGAGTTTTGGCCACCACTGTGGCAAACATGGCATCACAGCGCCGACGACTGCCGATGTCGAAAAATTCATCGATTTAAACCCCAAAAAGATCAGCTGGTCATCGGGACTGATCCCCAAGGTTGCACGTTCTAAGCGAATTGAATTCGACGCAAGCCGGGTCACCCGCGTAGCCTATCGGCCATTCTGCCAACAGTGGATCTACTTCGACCAAGCCGTCAACGATCGCGCCGGACGCCTGCCGGACATATTTCCCGAAGTCAGCACCAAGAGCCTTGTATTTTACAACGTAGGTAATGGTTCAGTCGTACCGTTTTCAGTCATTATGCTTGATTCACTGCCCGATCTGCACCTGACCGGCGCAGGCAGTGGCGGCCAGTTCTTCCCTCGCTACACATATCGAGAAGTCGACGGCCATGGGGATCTTTTCACGGTATCTAGCGACAGCGCAACATGCTACGAACGCATCGATAATATCACCGACTCTACGTTGCTTGACTTCCGCACGACATACAATGACGAGAAGATCAGCAAGGACGACATCTTCTTCTACACCTATGGACTCTTGCATTCTGTTGAGTATCGCGAACTGTTTACGGCGGATCTAAAGAAATCTCTGCCTCGAATTCCAAGGGTTCGCAACTTCCATGAGTACTCAAAGGCAGGTTCACGACTACCAGGTCTTCACGTCAATTATGAGCACGTCACACCATATGCGGGTATCGTCGAGGACGTCAACGGCAGCCCGCTAGCGAGCAACGATCTATTTCGCGTGACCAAGATGAAGTTCGGTCGAGCCAAAGGTAAGCCTGACCGATCGACGATCATCTATAACAGCCACGTTGCAGTTACAAACATTCCCGAAGAAGCGTATCGATATCAACTCGGCGCGCGCTCGGCGATCGAGTGGATTATCGATCGATATCAAATCCGAGCCGACAAGCCATCGGGAATAGTCAATGACCCCAACGACTGGTCCAGCGATCCGCGCTACATTATCGACCTTTTAAAGCGCATCGTAACAGTTAGCCTCGAGACGATGAAGATCGTTGATAACTTGCCGCCGCTCGACATCGTGGAGTGATCAAGCATTGGGCTTATCCAGTAGTGCTGTGGTCGCCGTCATCGCCGACGCCCCGGAATACCGTCTATGGCCAGCGCGGTACGCCCCCTGCCTCGACAACGGCTGTGTGGCGTCGTTCAAGTGCCATCAGTCTCGACTCGGACGCCAGTCGACGTCGTGATCCGGAGCCGCTGCCGCGACGTCAGCTTCTCACCAACTCGTCGTGGAGCCGAACTCTGCTCTAGGTCCCCCTGTAACTGACGCCCCGCCAGCAGCGACATAGGACCCATCGCTACCGATGAGGAGGTGCCTGATGCAACTTCAGGCCACTTGGCGAGCGCTCGCCGTCACCTATGGCGTTATCGCCGGCATCCAACTCTACCTCGCGATCACGACAGGCGCTTTCTGGGCTTGGGTGTTGGCTACTGTCTGCACGGCTGCCGTGGTCGGGCTCGGTGTCGCGGCAGTCCACTGCTCTCAGGCAGCCCACGACGACGAAGTGGTTGATTCGCGCCATCGGGTCGTAACAAGCAGCTCAGCGAGAGCGACCTCATCGTGTGATCATTTATCGTGAGGGGGCGGCGCATGCAGCCGGTTTAGCCAGCAGGGTATCGCTGTCGTCACCCGATTCTGACCAGGTCACAGAGGTATACGTCGAGTGAGCGATGAGTCGGTCAGGTTGGCGTCGGCGATCACCGATCGAGACGGCCAAGCACTCCTCTCTGCTGCCAGCTGCTGCGGGTTTCCGACGGCACGTCGGCCTAGGTACATCAAGCCAGTTGCGCACCTGTCGGCTCTACTCCACACGGGTGAGCTTCATGGGTCGAACCGACCCACCCCGGCGTGGCAGGAAGGCGGCGTGCGTGTCGACAGCGCACGCTGAGGATGCAGCGGAGGCTCAGATCAGGCAGGAGGGGGGCAGGCGTTTATCGATGGTTGACCGCACGAGGCTATCGATGGGGAGCCAACGCGCTGCCGCCCGCTCGCTGTTCGACTACAAGCTCAGGTGGGAAAGGCATAGCAGAGCGTTGTCACGGCCCGGCGGTCGGGGCGAAGCAGCAGGTATCGGTAAGGTGCGTCCGGTGCACGAACCCCCGCCACCGACATCACAGCCTGCCCACGCTTCTCGTCTAGCAGTCGACGACGGTGAAAGGTTTGTTCCGTTCATGAAGTGGGCTGGCGGCAAGCGCTGGTTCGTCCATGCACATGCGGACGTCCTTCCCAGAACCTTCAAAACCTACATTGAGCCCTTCCTCGGCGGCGGCTCGGTCTACTTCCATCTCAAACCGCGACGCGCGATCCTGGGTGACTCCAACCCCGACCTGATCTGCGCGTATCAGGGCATCAAGGCCTACCCACGTGAGGTTGAGGAGCAGCTGCGCCGACACCATGCACACCACAGCTCGGAGTACTACTACCAGGTGCGGAATTCTGAGCCTGATAATCTCCCCGAACGCGCGGCCAGAGTCATCTACCTCAATCGCACGTGTTTCAACGGCATCTACCGCGTCAACCGACAGGGGAAGTTCAACGTGCCTGTCGGCACCAGGTCACAGGTTGTGTTCGACACGGACGATTTCCCGGCGACGAGCCGACTGTTGCGGTCCGCCAGGATCCATCTGGCCGATTTTGAGCAGACCATCAAGCGCGCGAAAGAAGGCGACCTGGTCTTCGCGGATCCACCCTATACGGTACGGCACAACAACAACGGATTCGTCAAGTACAACGAAACTCTGTTCTCCTGGGCTGACCAGATCCGCCTAGCTAGGGCGTTAAGGCGAGCCCGCGATCGCGGCGCCATGGTCGTGGCGACCAACGCTGCCCACGACACGCTTAGAGAGCTGTACGAGCCGTACGGCTTCCAGACTCGGGTGGTGTCAAGGTTCAGCGCCATCGCGGCCGACGCTCAGAAACGCAAGACGTTCGACGAGCTCATCGTATTGAGCTGACGAGGGAGTGTGACCATGACGGCCCCATCGAAATTCTTTTCACGGCTGCAGCACCAGGAGAGTCCTCTGGCCGCGTTGAACTCATTCCTGGACCGGGAACAGAAGTATGAGCAGGCGCAGCAAGTCGAGCTGATGCGGTTCGTGGGTTATGTGCTCGAGGTGGGATACGATGGCGCGACGATCATCACCTCCGACCCTTTCAAACGGGCCGTTGGCGGGATCCCGCGAGGCTCTTTTCTAATCTTGGCCCCCGATGACCTCGAAGATCTTCCACCGCACTTCACTCTCCTACGCGTCATGGAGACCGCGCCGACCCCGCTCAGCCAGCAGGTGCAACAGACCTACTTCGAGCTGCACAAGAAATCGATGCCTGAACTCGACGTGTGGACACAGAGCGAGCTGCAGTGGGGCGCGCTCCGGTGCGCGGTCCTGGGCATGTTTCATCCCGACGTTGACGACCGGTCGAAGGTCCAGTTCGCCGGCGACGTGAACAACGTCGTCAGCGCCCACCGGTACAAGGTGTACGCGCCGGACGCCGAACTACTCGACATCATCGTGAACGGCCTCGTCGACGCAGAGGGCGATGAGACATTCGAGTTGGGCGATCTGAGGCTCACCGAAAGCAGGCTCGCCGACCTGATCGACAGTGCGAACGCCAAGAAGCTGGAGCCGACACCAGTACGCGTTTCAATCGACAAGTTTAAGGGTGCCCGCACAGCCATGTTTGGCAAGACCCGCCTCGGCAAGTCGAACGTGGTTAAGCTCATCGCGCAAGGGATCATCGACTCGACCGCTGGCGACCGCAGCGTCGGCCAGCTGATCTTTGACATCAACGGCGAGTACGCCAACGATAACGAGCAGGACGGTTCGAGGTCGATCCGCAGTGCGAACGAGGACGTCTGCAGTGTGTATGCGTTGACAGAACGCCCGGGCACACCGTCTAAGCGTCTCAGGTTCAACTTCTACGAACAGCCAGATTCGTGTATCGAGGTGCTGGCCTCTCTCCTTGAGGAAGACCGTCAGACTTCGATCTATATCCGAAGCTTTGCTCAGGTCGCACTGCCTTCGATCGCAAGCATCAAGGAGCTCGATCACGGCGCAAAGACGCGGCAGATCCGGAAGATTCAATATTATTGGGCTATTCTGCATGAGGCCGGGTTTGCGTCCGACGAGAGCCGGCTTCGCAAACTGGAACTGAGGTCTCCCAACGCCGCCGATTTCAATCCGAATTTTAATCAAAAGGTCCGAGCGGCGGTCTACGGCGCCGCGAAGCAGGCTGTGCCCGAGAAACAGCCCTTCAACCTGCACACTCTCGTTTCAGAGCTGAAGCTTGTCGCCGCCTTCGTACACAAGAAGGGCGACGACCCGGTACTAGTGAGCACTAGTTCCGGCGAGCCGCTCTTCGACTCCGACGATCTCGCCATGCTGAAATTTTTGAACCCGTCCTCTGGCGCCGGGCCATCGGTCTTGCGGACGTACGCAAAGTACCATTCACCCCACGCCAACGACCTGGTCAACGAGATTGTCCGAGAGCTTGACAATGGACAGACCGTGATCCTCGACCTCGGGAACGCCACAGACAAGGTTCGCCGATATTTCTCCGACGCACTATCCAAAGGGGTGTTCCGCCGCCAGGAAGAAAAATTCACCGGCCAAAATCTGGGCGGGCACTTCGTTCAACTCTATTTCGAGGAAGCGCACAACCTTTTCCCGCTCGATGACAAGGACATCACCGGCGTCTACGCGCGGTTCGCGAAGGAGGGGGCCAAGTTCCACATCGGCATGGTCTACTCGACGCAATCTCCGTCGACCATCAACCGCGAACTGCTGACACAGACCGAGAACTTCTTCATCGGTCACCTGTCGTCCGAGTACGAGGTGAAGGCGCTATCGCGGTTGCAGCGCGCGTTCAGCGGCGTCGAAGAAGAGATCATGCGCTCACGCACACCCGGCTACATGCGTATCCTGACCCGATCGCATCGCTTCGTCGTCCCCGTCCAAGCACGTAAGTTCGAAGCCAGGCAGGGGGACTGATCTGGATGCCGTATCACGGAGGCGAACGTCTCGCCGGCGAACGGGCCAGTAAACTCGGTCACCTTGACGTGGTACGAAGCCCATTCGTCAAGAGTCTGGTCGAACAGTTCGAATATCCCCAGTCAGACGAGAACGGTCCACCTCCCGCGCCGTGGCAGGAGTTCGATCCAGCTGATTCGACGCCCCTGGGCTCCGTCATCGCTGTTGACGGCTCACTGCAGACCGTCGCATCGACCGACCACCCCGTGCGCGAGTTGTCGTTCGTCAAGACTGCTCTTGTCCGACTCGACAAGCGGGAGTTAGACAAGATCGACAAGCGCATGCCTCACCCAGTGCACATGAAGGCACTGATGCGCGACTGCGCACTACACGCAGCCACTGTGTTCCCCTTGCGAAACATACGAGTTCAAGGGCAATCACACCGGACGTTAGTCCGCAACATCGTGCGGGACTCGTTGAAGATCGAAGCCGACGGACTCGCATATGAAACCCTCAAGTGGCTAGCGTACCGGAAATGGGACTCGACGAAGCATCGATCTCCAGCATTCGGCTGTCCCCACTGCGAGGAACTCTCGGAGGGGCTTGCGTACGACACGGATGAGGGTCCGTGCAGCCACTGTGGCAACGAGGTGTTCGTGTCCGATGTCATCGGATTTCACCTTGAGATGGGTGAAGACTCCGCCCCGGAGAGCTTGGCCACCGCCTACATGAACATACACGAAACTCTGCTGCTGTTCTCAGTAGTCCGTCACTTCTGGGTGCGTAACGACTTCAGCTCGCTGAGCAATCTGCTACTCATCAAAGACGGGCCACTGAATCTACGTGCCCAATATTCCAAGTTCGTGGAACCGATCCGCGCTCTGCTTGCCGAGGCAGTGGCTCGCAAGCATCCGATTCACATCATTGGACAGGAAAAAACTGGATACCTCGTCGATCACCTTGCCGAATTCGCTGCCCTGTCACCGCCGGTCAAGGTCAACGACCTGCCTCGTTACGCCGTACTATCCCACCGATATGTCCGGGAGGAGGTCTACCGGACACCGGAACTGCCCAACCCATACGGATTCCGCACCAACTACGGCGAGAAAATCTTCGTTAAACTCGACCCATACAGTTGGATGGTGCTCAACGCGCCTACCGGCAAGTACCTAAACGACGAAGATAAGCCAGCGTCTATTGATGACCTCATCGACTTCGAGCGAGTTCTCGCAACACTTCCGTCACTAGTCAGCTACCACAACGAGGGGGCACTGATCCCGATCAACCTCGCTAACGGTGTTGCGTCGTTGTCCAGCTATCCCTCTGCTGCTGTCCTGAAGCTGTTCGCTGGCCTGTGATCTAGTTGCACCGAGCGGGGAGGTTGCGATCGTGGCGACAGGCGAGCGAATGATCTTGGCGTGAGGGAGGGCATCCGGGTTCGGGTGCGGATTTCGACCTTTGCACCAGCTGACCTGGAGGCCCTCGTGACCCACGCCCACGCCCCCCAATCCCGAGGGGCAGACTGCGCCCGGCCGCTATCGCAACCACGGCGAAACGGGGATGCTCGACCAGTCCAGCCATCCCCACACCAGCCGCGACAGCTAGTACACGACGCAGGCCACGGACGCCACATCCCCTGGTCGGACGTCAAGGCATTGATCAACTGGCTCGGTTGGCCGGTCGGCACGAAGCTGACGTTCACCTCCAAGTCGACGAACTTCGTCAGCATCGACGACATCCCAGGTGCCCCGGGCTATGAGTTCTGCAGGAAGGGGTCAACAGAGGCAAGCGAGGGGTACTGCGGCGTCTAATGCACGTACTGCCACTTGTCAACGTTAAACCGGGTACCGACTGTTCAGCGAAGCGGCTGGCCAGCTCATCGAGACAATTGATGACAGCAAGTTGAGGCAACCGGCCGTTGCTGGCCTTGCTCCCAGAGACGCTTTTACGCCTCAGTCGACAGTTTGCCTGCAAGGCGATCACCACCCACACGCAGGGGCTTCGGTCACGCCGAAGCCCCGCAAACGCGTCAGGACAAGTAGTCGATCAACCAATCGGCCGCTTTGGCGATATTCCCTACAGCGAAGATCACCTTGACGACCATCAAGATCCGCTTCCACCTCAGGCTTCCTTTGCTTGTCTTATCTGGACTATAATTAGCCTTATCAAAAATCATTTCAATCTCCTTCTTATGAATACCTCCGGATCCAGTGGTTGTTGTCCGTTGGTGCCACACACCTTAGCTTGCCACGCCAGTTAGTCAAGCCGGGAATCTCCCGTCACCGCCCGGACTGAATTAGCTTTGGCATTTGGAAACATTGCATAAAAATCTGACAAAAATTCTACCAGCGTGAATGGAGCAGACTCGACAAGCTCGACAGCTCATGTGACCTTCCGCACAGATCAACTTGGTGGCGCGGCGGCGCTGCTGCCGACCAACAGCGAACCCACCAAAACGAAGTCTCGTCAGGAGACTCTGGTCCATGTTCGGCCGGTATTAGCTGCCGACACCATCCGGTCAGCGGGCTGTGAAGTGATGATTGCCGTCAGCGTTGCCGAGTCAGGGTCGAACCGAAGGGCGAGGCCGAGAGCACGGCACATGTCGGCCGCCGCGATGTCCTCGCGCTGACCCGCGCTGGCTAGCCCAGCCAGCTGGTTCGTCGCGAGCCAGGGATCGACCCGCTGCAGGACAGCATCCTCACGGACGTAGACCGAAGTTGTGCGCAGCGGATCAGCCCCTGAAAGCGGTATCGATGCACCGTACGGCGCGTCCTGCGTTCGATCATGCTGCCGCCACCAGCCTTGGCACGGTGCAGCAGCTGCACCCGAATGAAGTCCGCCACCGAGACGATGCCCGGATGTGCGGGCCGCTCCGAGCGCACAACATCGCCTGGATCAGCTCGCCGGAACCGCACGGCATGGCCGGCGGCCACGTCGTCGGGATCGAGCAGGACGTCGTGCTTCGTCCAGCGGCCAAAGACGGCGTAGCCGGTGTAGCGAGGGTTCTCCAAGATTGCCCGAACCGTGCTGGCGTGCCATCCGTCACCTCGTCGGTGCCGATTCTGCGCCGGACACCTCGCAGACGGGCATTGGATCCCGTCTCGGTCCAAGCCAGCAGCGATCTCACGGTCGGTGTGGCTCTCCAGGTACTCGGCAAAGATTCGTGCCACGACCACCGCCGCGTCCGGATCGAGGTCCAGGACTCGCAGGTGAAGTCCTTCGGCGGCTTTGCGCGGATGCGGGTGCAGCCCGCCGTCGACCACGACATAGCCATAGGGGGCGCGACCACCCTGGTGCCGGCCTTCGTTGCGGACCTGCACGTCCATCGCCGCGCGTACCCGCAGCTGGACGTGCCGACGCTCGGACTCGCTCATCCCTCCGAGCAGGCTCATCAGCATCGCGTGCGACGGGTTCCGTGCTTCGTACCGCCCACCCAGTTCGGGAACCCACAGGTCAACTCCGTACGCTGCCAGTCTTGGCGCAGTCAGGGAGAACTGATTGCCGAACCAACATCGTGTGCCCTCGCCGACCACCACGGCCTTCCACCCACGTCCACGGTCCTTCAGCTCGCACAGGGCTGCGCGGCGGCCGGCCGCCGATGCCACGGTACGGATCGGGACCCGCCGATGTCGAAATACTCAGCGACGATCCTCCCACCTCGCGGTTCGATGAACCGTCGGGCGTTGCCCAGCTGCCAGCCTCGCGATGTCCGCGGATCCTGGTTGTCCTCCGTGGAGCATCGGCCGTAGAAAGCAGTGGCATCCGCGCTCGCTTCAACCGGCTCTGCCGCTCCCCTGCCCCACAACGCATCCAAGGCCGCCCACGGATCCTGCTGGATGCTGCTGGCCACGGCCACCTCCGATCCACGCGGCAGCGCTAACGCACTCGCGGCGACCTCCAGAAGTTCAGTGTCGTCCTGCGGCAACGGCACAGCCGCAAAGTTCACTCCGATGAGTGTCGGTACGCAGTGGTGAGCTCAGCAATCTCGGCTTTCGGCGGGTGACCTAACATCGCGCCTCGTCGGCCGCACGCCGCAGACGTGGCGGCTATCAGACGTCGCAGACTGCCTGTGGCATGATCTGGCCCCGGTTCAGCACTGCGCGCAGGACAGCGCTGGTCAGGAACGTTGCTCAGGACGAACGAGCTGAGAATTCAGCGTCGGAAGGGCGGGATCCCGGGATGCCTCGAGCCAAGCCTGTGGTGCCGGGCCGAACGCACGGCGGGCGGCACGGACGGCCAGGGCAGCAACGGTGGCGTTGGCGCCTCCGCCGATCACAGCGCCGATGCCGAACGGAGCCACCCGGCCAAGGACGATGATGCCTTGCTTGGTGCCGTACTTGGTGACGAAGTTCTTGCCCAGGACGCTGTTGATCTGTTTCAGCGTCGCCGTGGGCACCTTGCTGACGAGCTGGCGGGCCCAGTGCTGACCGGTGCGCTCGGCGACCTTCCCGACGATCGCGTTGGAACCTGACTGGCCAAGCAGGATCCCCATGACCAGCGTCCGCCGGCGTTCGATCTCGTCCAGCCGAACGCCGTGGACCTCGGCCACTGAGAGCACGAACAGGACGCTCAGTTCGAGCGAAGAGAAAGCCTCGCCCGCCGACAACGCCAGTGCGACCCCAGTACCGACGGCGGGCGCGGCCGCAGTGGCCCCGACCGCCGCGCCTGTGCCCGTCAGGGCGCTGACGTACATCCTCTCCAGCGTGCGCACGACCTCCGCCGGTGTCGCCTCCGGGTTGCGCTGACGAGCCCGGGCGATGTTCTTGCGTACCAGCGGCGCTTGCAAACCAATGGCCTTGTCCAGCAGCTCGAGGATCGGCTGCCCCTGCCCGCTCGACGCCGGGACCGATCTTTCCAGGGCATCAGAGGCCACACCGAACTCCTCAAGTCGTCACGTTCCACCCAGTTTCGCACCTGACCGGCCACAACCGTTCGCAGACCCGCCTCGATGACGCCGTTCGAACAGGCACCCCTGCTCGAAGGTGAGCAGAGGTGACGTCGGTGATGCCCCCGAGCTCCTTCTTGGACATCGAGGGCGTGAACCAGCCTTCTCCCCCGGGAACGACAGCCACATGACGCGACTGCGGCGGCGGCCGGGCGGCTCGCCGCTACCGGGCGGCAGGCGTGATCAGGAACGACCCTGAGTGCTACACGAGGGTAACCAACCGACTTCGCCAGGGTGTTTCTTACCGCCTGGGGGTGAGGCCCAGAAGATGCTGCGTGGCCCCCTGTTGCACCAGGGAGCCACGCGGGTTGTCCGATTGCTCGCTTGCGACACAACAAATAGGACGTCGTGACTGTACAACCAGATAATGGCAAGAAGCTAGACAACGATGCACCCGATCGGGTCAAGATTGTCACAAGAAAGGCCGATGCGCCTGAGCCGCGGCGAATCGCTTCCCGCGAGGAGATGCTGGCAGCCGCCGATCGCGTCATGATCCGCCGCGGGCTAGGGCGCCAGCGTCGTCGTACCAGCGACAACTGGTTGTGCCTGGCAATGACCATCCTTGCAGGCTGGGCGCAGACCATGCGCGTGTGCCTGCTGCTCGCGGTGGGTGGCGGCATCATCATTGCTGTGTTTATGACGACTGCGCCGGCGGTCGGAACGTCCCTCAGCACGCTTGTTGGCAGCTTCAGTCTTCTCGGCGCGTGGGCAATGCGGCCTCGACGCGGCCGAGTGCCGAGCCTCTGATCGAACTGCGGCCCAGGGTCGCGCAGTCATTGCTCGTACGAGACCAGCAAACGGGTGTGCGACCCCACTTAACCAGACGGGGCGTAACACGCTCTTGACTCCGTACGAATTACAGGAAGAGAGGAGCACTAGTGTAACAGTGACCGAACGCGCGCACCTTCCACCCCGATCTCGATCGGCGTGACAATTGGCCGTCAATAGCGCTTATCCAAAGACTTCACCCGGTCGATAAGTTCCTTCCCGCCCTGCTCCGGCGACCACTTGATGACCTCGAGTTGCCCCCTCGGCGCGTCCCTACGAGCCTGCTCCGCCGAGTTTGTGAGCCTATTCGATGTCACAAGGACAACCAAGTCGTCCGTCATATCCGCCAGATCCAGTAATTCTTGCACAATCATCGAAGGAATGGGGGTTTTGAAATACCTAGGAACGACCCTTAAGCGACCATAGCCGGCACCCGGCGTGCGTATTACTAGCCGACTTTGATCCGATTCGCTATCCACCTTGAAGCTGCTCACCAAAGCGTCTCGGACGGCGTCGCGATATACATCTTCTGCGCTCAACTCAGGATCTACGTTGGCTGCGTCTTTTTCCGCCAAGAAGTCGTCGCGTACAGAGATCATTGAGGCAGCGATGCGGTCCTCGGCCTCATCAACGCTATGACTCATCAACTCGTCAGTCAAGATACGCTGCATCACTACGAGAGGAGCGATCAGCAGTATGGTCGAGCCAATCTGCAGAAGGACCGCCTGCGTAAACTCCGAGGTGAACCCAGCGATCCCGATCATAAGGATCCCCAACCCGACAGAAGACCAAGCCAGAACGGCTGCTCGTCGAGTGGACCGGACCCTCCATGATCTCACGATGTACTTCCGCAAGCCAGACCACATAGAACCAACCTAGCCTAAGAACTACACGATACCCCTAGGCCAAACCAGTGACATCATGCCGTCAGGCAGCCAGCACACGCGCTTAGCTCAAACCGAAATTAGGAGATACCTCAAAGCACGTTCGCACTCATGCGAATCGAACTTGCCAGCTTCACCATTCTGACTCCCCAAGTCTACGCCGAGGTCGACCAAATAAACAGATCCGTGGTCCACACGAAAATCGGACCAGCCAAAAATCGGCCGGAACCCGAGCGCATAGATGCGTTCGATAATAGAGCGAACCTGACCAACCAATAGCTCATACTGGAGCTGATCTACACGCTTTAGCGACCGTAACTGCTCGACGGCCACATCCGGGATATAGTCAATAAGAAGAGTCCCGTTCAAAACGGCGTAGACATTCGGTACCTGAACACCACTGGCCCGCACATACTCGTGATGCTGAAGATACAGCCCTGTAGCAGCCTGTACCGTTTGCGTACCAACAGTTGGCACTAACGCCTTCAGTAAATATGACCGAGCCTGGCCGGCACCCAGGACATCGAAGGCATAGGTGTAGGATTCACCACCACGTCGTGCCCATTCAAATCGCTCCTGGATAGTCGCATCTGAGACCGATTCGCCTGGCATCAACTTTGCTAAGGCTTCGGAGAGGTCCGATACGGAGAACATCGCGCAAAGTTCTGAACTGAGCGACCATCCCATGGGACTCACATGCCTTCGATGTCCTAAGAACCCGCACTAACTGACTATTGCTCGTCCGCGGCGTAAATGAAGTCGTGCAATGGATGCTTGACAGCGAGGACTTCTCCCTCTGCAAAGAAGCGCTTGACCTCCGCCGCTGCCGACTCGGCCGAATCAGAAGCGTGCACGAGGTTGCACTGGACGCTTACAGAGTACTGACCCCGTGCCGTACCAGAAGCCGCCTCACGTCCGTTCGTCGGGCCAACGACCCGTCGAACGACTTCAACAGCATCGACACCCTCCCAGCACTGCACAAGGACAGGGAGCGAACTCATGAATCGCGCAATACGCGGAAAGAACGGACGATCAGCCAGATGAGCATAGTGTTCTTGCAAGAGGCTGTCGTCTAGCATCATCAGTTTACACCCGACCAGCAACAAACCTTTCTGTTCGAACTCGGAGGTCAACTGACCGAGCAGCCCTCGCGCGTACGCGTCCGGCTTAAGAAGAACTAGAGTGCGCTCCACCTAAACTCACCTTCTGGAAAGACTGCGGCAGTCCTAAAAACTACCAGTGCTATTAAACCTGTTGTTCTCGCGCCATTCATCAATCTTGATGCTCGGTTCAAACTGCTCGAGAGCAGCTAGCAGAGCCTGTTCGGCGGACTGACCCTTCCCTTGCCCAGCCAATATAACATTGACAATGTTCCTCATCTCACCGTGCGTCGCCCACTCTAGCTTGTCTCTCTCCTCTCCACGGTCAGCGGACGTCGACAGGCGCTTCAACGCAGAATCAAGCTCCACAACGAAAGTCTCGGAAGCCTCCGCGCCTGGCGTTGCTTGCGCTTCCGCAACACCGTCAATCGTCTGGCGCACCTTCTCGTCAAGACACGCCGGCAGAACCTCTAGGATAAGATCAAATCTTCCGAATCTTCGCGCGGCTTCGTCGATCTGCGGGAAGTGATTTGTCGCCACGAAGAACAGAGATTGCGCCCGATCGTGCAGATCTTGCAGCTTAGGCAATAGTGCCGTCGTCAGCAATCGCTGCTCAAAGCTGGAGTCACCTGCACCCTGCAGAGACGATCGCCGATCACGCATTAATTCTTCCATCTCGTCGAAGAAAATGACGGTATCGCGAGTTTCTCGAAGGTCGGAAAAAATCTTGCCGATCGTCGTCGGGAGCGAATGAAGGCCCTCACTTGCAAAATCGCTTGGATCCAGCACGACTACTGGCCAGCCTAGGTATCGTGCTATCGACTTAACAAGAGATGATTTGCCAGTTCCGGGCGGGCCAAATAAAATTGCCGAACGAGCCCGAAGCTCCGAGTCGCTGCTAAAAGAAAGGGAGTACTCTGGGCCATTTGGATGAAGTCGCAAAGGCTCAAGCATTACCTTCCGCAGAACGTCACCAAGAAGCGGCGAGCTCGTCCGAGCAGAACGCGTCCTCGATCGGACTTCTGGCTGATAGAAGCGGGTGAATATATCGAGACTTGGCACACCGCCTGGACTGCCGCGGTATTTTTTTAGCAGAGAGGACGTTATCTTGAAGTCCAAGTACCGTTCGTAACGGCGCAAGAAAGCGTAAACTTCCGCTGTAGCCCACGATTCAGGTGATTTTGACTCAGTCCGATGTCCGGACCGCCAACTGGATGTGCGATCGAACTGATCGTTATGCACATTACGTTCGACCCAGGCGAGCGAACATTTGAACGCCTCATCAAACGGTGCAAGCTCGGCGTAGCTCTTGCGAAACTCAGATAATAGTGTGGTCAGCAGCTCAAAGGAAAAGCAATAGGCGTCTCCTCTGTCCTTCCAGACAAAGAGCGGTTCTTTCTTCTCCCATACGCCACGTGGCAGTTGAACCTTCTTGAGTTGTTCCAATGCATAGGCGACAACATTCGGACGCAGCTGCGCTGAATTGAACGCGATCTGAATCACGAGGTTGTATGCCAACTGGAAAGCGTCAGATTCTTCTTCGTCTTGAGCACTAAGAAGCGCCAACTGTCGATCAAATTCGTGACGAGACCACTCAACGAGGGCAGAGTCTGGCAATATTGCAACATCAACTGCTCGCGCCGCTGCCAAAACCCAATAACTCAGATACCCATTCGGCGGAAATTCTCCGAGCGGTACACCTGGCTGCAGAAGCAGATCCCGCAGTCGCTCGGTGCACGCCTCCCAGATCGACTCATCCCTACCAATTCCGATATCGCCGAATATGGGAACCAACTGCCCAAGAGTGAAAGCATTCAGACTCGGCAGACCTGCCGTCGTGAGCGTACCTTCTTCAAAACGTCGACGAATCTCTGCAGCTAGCGGCTCGAAGTCAAGATGAGCCCAGTTCCGTTGATTGCCTAGCCTCAGTGAACGCACACAGGTCGCCGTGCTGGCGAGACTGACACGCGACCCTGGCTCAGGTTTGCTTCTGGTCAGATTGGCGAAACCTCTTATCCTCCGCTTGCTGCCGCGAAGAGGCTCGGCCTGCTGTTCCTCAATCGCAAAGTGCATAACTGAGGGCCAGTGACGTTCAAGCAACTTCTGGACCCGACGTCGAACCGCATAGAGTTCGACAAGTTGCGACTCAGCACTCGCCAATTGATGATCCATCGGTAGCCTGACCTAGTCACTAGTGGAGCTCAATGAGGCCGTCGACAACATTAAGATTACTCGGCACAAGCCACTTAGCGTTGAGCGCTTCTGCAACGCACAATGCCACAGCGTTCGAGGCGACCGCTCCTGCCAGCCAACCCGCCTGCAGGCGGGTTTTCTTCATGATCCACTTAGGAGATTGCCGATAGAACTCCTCAGCGAACTGCTTAAAGTCAGATACAGCGATTCGCGATACATGCGAGTTGCTAATGAAATTCGTTTCCAACTCCACCTGGCAACGAAGCAGAAAGTCGAGTTCGCCTCCGGTGTGGAAGAGGTACTCACAAGGAGATCCTATTCCGTACTTTAGATTAAGGCGCTGCCGAACCTCGTCTTTTAGCCTCTCCCACTTAACTTCTTCCCAAGGAGCATCCCAGGGCATTGAATGGATCAAGTCCTTAGTGCCAACATCGAATAGTGCGTATTCGGGGGCGACACCGTTGACATTCGTGATAATTTGAGTAGACGACCCGCCAAGATTGAGAGCGGCCACGCTATCGTCCGTGAACACTGCAGCCTTGACAGCTGCTCCCACGGCCTTCGCTTCGTCCTCTTGCGTCAGCACACGAGGCGCGACCCCCAGAATACCCTTGACAAGAGAATCAACATCTGCAAGATTGTCAGCGCGCCTGAGCGATTCCGTCCCAACAACTATTGTTGTATCAATATTCAACGTTGAGATCTTGTCAGCGAATTTGCGCAGAAATTTGTCCATCTCTTTCAGTTTTTCACTAGAGACGGAGCCTGTTGCCCGCACACTATCTGCAATGCCGATTGACTCACGATCGGGCTCATCCAGGCGAATCGCGCGCTGCCCAACACGAAAAGCGGAGAATTTCAGCGAATTTGAACCGATATCTACAACGGCCATTCTGCGCATGGAATCCTGCTCGCTAAATTCAGTTGACTGCAGTAGCTTTGCTACTATACTCGGGACTTCAGATACATCGTCGACTTCGATTTCGAGAAACTCCCCCTTCGAAGGCAAGCGGTCTCGATGCTTCGCAGGTAGCGCGATAGAAGTTTGGAGTGTACTCGCCTCCTGCCCCTTGGTGCGGAACCAGACCATGGAGACACCCTTTTCTCTTGCCATCCAGGTCAACTCGATCGGCACTCCGCGCGAGGCGCCAAGAACAGCGCAAATCAGCTCGGACGTCTCAACGTGTCGCAGACATAGCGTGCCGATTGCGCGAGGCTCATAGTAAGTCTCACCCCAATTACCTTCGTCTCGATGAGGCAAGCACGTGGTCCAACCGTCAGCAAGGAATTGAGCTTCTATATCTTCGAGAAACTTAATGTTAGCCTCTGATTTTAACACGCCATACGCCCGGCCCTCGACGTCAGAATCGCGCGTTGAGAGGCTTCGAAATGGTGCGGCAATGTATACTTTCTTCGGCTTCATTGGTAACCTTGCTTGTTAGTTTAACTTCCTGTTTACAGGATAGCATTCCTCGCCAGAAGCGCAAATTTCAGGGTGCGCAGGTCTAGGATCGGAGTCCACAGGTGAGACGCGATGACATCGCGAGCAGGTGACCCGACCTCCGGTTTGTCACTCTCGGTAACACCATTGCTTCCATGCGTCATATGGCCCGGTAGGACGCCGTTGGTCCAACCATAGCAGCCGCGTGGACCGGAGCGCACCTGCGGGAATCGCGTGCTCGCCGCAGCGGGTCAATGACCGTCAGGACTGAACCGACTTGGCAACTTCTCCGTCCAGAACCCACACAAACGCCACACCAGCTCGCGGGAAAACCCAGCCCTCGAAGCCGACGTCGATCGTCCGCGCCGGCGCCGTCTTCGGCGACCGCTCGACCCGCGACACATCTGGACTCGCGAAGTAGTCGACGACATTGACCTGGCGGACGTCGACTTGACCATAGTCCAGCTGTAGGTGCACACCCTTCGTCGGCCGCGGCAGGTCGAGGAACAAGAGGTGGCCATGCCGCTGGATGAGAACGCGGTAGGTGTACGAGACCATGACTTCGTCGCCGCTGGTAGCGGCTTTGCCGAGCGCGACGGTGTAAACCTGAGCGCCCAGGCGCTCGGCGCGTCTGATAGGACGCTGCTTCCCATCAATGCTGAACTGAACGAGCTCGAACGCCTCGGTGCTCGCAGGATCGACCGGCGACGTCTTACCGATGTACCACTGACCAGCCACCGTCGGGTCACGTAGCAGTTCCCGGTACTCCGCCTGATCGGATACGCAGGCGAAGCGCATCGTTGGACTGGCTGGTCGGACGTGGTACTCCCATCGGATTGTGGCCACGAACATCGAACCCTCGCCAGTCGAAGGGCCTGTCGTCCAGGGGCTCAGCGAGGCTGATACGTCAACATCGCGCCATCTCTCCGGCGAGCGGATGACCTGTTCGCGCAGGTCAGCGTAGACATCCCCTGCTAGCGCCTGGTCGTCGAGCCGAAGTCCAATCGCGTTGGTCGCGATGCGGTCGAGTGTCTCGTCCGACGCGATGTTCCGCATCGTCTCGGGCTCGAACGCGAAGCTGTGCAGCACGGTGTCGCGGATGGCCGGCGCTTCCTTCCGGATCGCGTCGCGCAGCAGCGCCTTCATGCGCTCTGCGCTCGCCTCGCGGTTGTAGTACTCGAAGATGACGGCGATAACACCGGCACTCAGCAGCACGCTACCGACTTCACTCGTCGGCCAGCCCACAAGCCAGCTCAGGACGGGGATCGCACCGACCCGGTGCGACACGACGATCAGGGCGATACCGAGGAGCGCAGTCACCAATCCGGCGAGCCGGAGCTTGGTCTTGTAGAACTGGTCGAGGAGGTGGTTCATCTGCCACTTATTGTACCAGTATTTGTATTCTTGTTGAATAGCAAAGCGAGAGCCCTGGGCGAGTACAGCGCCCAGGGCTCTCGCTTCATGCGTGGCTACCAGGTCACGTGTCGCCGCCACCACCGCCACCCATTGGGGCCTTATTCATCGGTTCACCTCCTTCGGCACGCCGGCCGCGGGAATGACTCCGGCCGGACCGCGGCCGACAATATCCGATTTTGGGATATTAGCAAGCAGCGCGGTCGTCTTGGCCCGTGGACAAGTCGATCTACTCTGCGGACTACCGGCGGCTGTGCGTGCTCCTCCGCGAGCTGCGTGACGAGGCCGGCCTAACGCAGGTGCAGGTCGCCGAGCGTCTCGATGAGCCACAGTCCTTCGTGAGCAAGTACGAGGCTGGCGAACGCCGGATCGACGTCGTCGAGCTGCGCCAGATCGTGGACGTGCTCGGCATCGACATTGTCTCGGTCATCCAGCGCCTCTGGCCAGCTGCTTCAGCCTAAAACTCCTGGTCAGCCGCGAGCCGCATCTCCGGCCTCGGACTCCAGCTCGGCGTAGGCGACGGCGCCCGACGTCCGCGCCGCGAGCGACTTGTCGAGCTGCGACCAGAGGCGCGGCTTGAGCAGTGACTTCGCTTCAGCCGGTGTCACGAACCGCAGTTCAGCGAGTTCCTCGTCGGTCAGACGCAGGTTCGCCACCGCTGCGTCGTCGAGCTGGCCGCCGTCGAAGATGAACACCAGCTGGTCGTCCCACGGCCCGTGCGGCGGTACCCACTCGACCACGAGCAGCCTGCCAACGGTCAGCGTCAGACCCAGCTCTTCGCGGAGCTCTCGCTCGGCGGCGATCCGTGGCGGCTCGTTCGCTTCGACCATTCCGCCGGGGAGGTCCCAACCTTCTTTGTAGGTGGGATCCACCAGGAGGACGCGGCCGGCCTGGTCGGTGATCAGGACGTCGGCGGCGACCCGCTTCCGCGCCTGCTTGGCATTGCCTTCGGCCAGGTAGGCGAAGCGAGCAGGATCGTTGTCAGTCACACCGGCCACGCCATGTCTGCTTCCGAGGCAGCTGCAGGTTGCAGAACATGACTGCAGTCTGCCAGGAACAGCTGCACTTCGGGCACTGAGCGGTGCGGCATGAGGGCCGTCTTGAGGTCCGTAAGTCGGCTGCGGACGCGGCTCGAGGTGAGCGACCCGAGGGCCGTGCACACCTCGCGGCCGAGCGACGCCGCCTCGTCAATCTCGCCGCCACCGACGAGCACCTCGGCGAGCGTCAGCTGCCCGAACGCCCGGCTGCGCACCCGGTCGCCGACGCGCAGCTCAAGCACGCGTCGGGCCTGCCGTTCCGCCTGCCGCCGGTCCCCTAAAGCGTCGTAGCAGAGCGCCGCTTCACCGGCGAGCGAGGCTTCGTCGAACTGACTGATCCACTCCGCCGGTGTGTCTTCGTGTAGCCGCTCCAGCACGCGTTCCGCATCCATCAGGGCACGGCGGCTGGCGTCCAAGTCGCCTTGCATGGCGAAACCACGGGCGGTCATAGCGTGCAGTCGGGCTGTCAGCCGCTGCCGACCGGGCCCACGCTGGGCGTGGGTCAAGCCGATCTGAGCGATCCGAACGGCATCCTCGGCCTGGTGGAGCTGGCCAGCCAGGTGGCTCATGCTGGCAGAGATGTTGGCGAGGAGCGCCGGGTGGTCCGCGGCTTTCACGAGCCGGTACGACTGGCTGAAGTGCCGTTTGGCCTGTTGGTCACGGCCGCTGTCATGAGCCATCCAGCCGGCGATCTCTGTCAGCGACGCGGCCGCCTCGAATAGGCGCTCGCCCAGGACGTCGCTGGCCGGATCGAAGAGCCGCGGGCTGATCTCGGTCTGCAGGTAGCTGACCACGGTCGAGTAGATCCGGCCGCCGCCGACCTTCCGGTCCGCAACCTGGAATGCCGTGGCCATGGCCTGAATGGTGGCAACCTCTCCTTCGCCAGCTTGTGGCTTGTTGCGGAGGTCGACCGCCGTGGAGACCGAGCTGACGCGCAGTAGTTCCTCGAGGCGGTCCGCGCTGACGTTCAGAACAGCGGCCAACTTGGGTCGTTTGTACGGCAGGGGCTCGGTCTTCCCAGATTCCCAGTTGCCGACCGTCTTGACGTCGACGCCAAGCACCTCCGCGAGCGTCTCCTGGGTGTAGCCGGCCGCTCGCCGTGCCCGTGCCAGTCCGTCGCGTTTGGCGACCATGCGTACCCCTCCGTGTGCGGTCCGCGCCGCCCGGCCACATTACCGCAGGTCAGGCCTTGTGGTTGCTGGTCTCTTTCGTCAATTTTCCCGATCTTTGCCCTGGGATCCCCTCGGCGCATCGCCCAAGGTCAAAAGCGGCATCCGGCGTCGAGGTGGGCGTCCTTCGCAGAGGTACCACTGATCGCTTCCCCGCCGATCAGGCGAAGCCCTCGGCGTCGGATGTCGTCCAAGATCGACGACGAGACGGACGGAGCGGTCATGATGGCCGTACGAACGATCGACTTGCGCAATGGCCCACGACTGTCCTGCACGTGGCAACGACGGCTGAACCGGCTGCCGACGTTCAACGAGCGAATCCCACAGCCGACGCAGCTCTACAGTCTGATCACCCTGACGTTCGTACTGCACGAGCCAGATCCCGCCACGGGTGATTGCGCCTGCTGCGAGTCGGCATGGCCATGCGAGACCGTTCGGCTGGCCTACCGACTGCGCGAAGGCTTCTAGAGATCGTGACCGCCGTCTTCACCAGTTTCAGCGGTTCTGGCACTTCCTCAAAGAGCGCGGTCTCGCCGCGACGCCGGCCGAGACATTACGACCGGTGCCTGGCTACATCCGCTCGCCGGAACCGGAGCCGAGGTATGACGATGATGACAGGACTCTCACTTGAGGACCTCTTCACCGAGCTACGCCGCCGCAAGTGGACGCTCTACCTCTTCGGCCGACCGGACGCGCCGGACCTGTACGCCGCGACGTTCCGTTGGCCGACCTGCGCCAATGTCCTCATCATCCGCGACGAGCACGGTGCCACCGCGTACCGGACACCGAGCTTCCCCGGGGACGGACGTCTTCCGCCCGTCGGTGGTCTTCTGGCAGTACGGCGCGGACCCGCTGTGGACCCTGCGGGCCGTGCTCACGATCGGAGCGCCAGGCCACGCCGACGCCCCCTTCCAAGTTCTTGCCCCCGCATTGGGCTCCGGGGTTCCCCCCGAACTCGGTCGGCCGGTCACGATCCGACCAGTCGGCCTCATCCAAGACCCCACGCCGAACACGACGTGGCGATAGCGAAACGGAGAAGTAGAGCATGACGACCCGTATGTCACTCACCGACGCGGACGAGCGTTTTGGACTCGGAGTCCTCCGGGGATTTGTTCCGACGGCCGAGCCCGTCTCGGACACGGAGAGCACCCCATTCGGTCTGACGCTGCGGACCGCCCCCGCCTCTCGCAACGTCGTGGTCCTGCGCACTGGAACCGGTGCCACGATGGCCACCGAGAGCGTGACCGAACAGTCCACCGACGGCCAGGACGAGGGCGACACCCGCTACGACGTCGCCAACGACATCTGACGCCACCGACGAAAGACGAAGAAGGACTCGCTAACACCATGAACCCCAAATCAGACCCCGCCACCGGCACCGTGCTGGTACTGACGGAGCCGACAGATACGTCAGCCGATCTCGTCGTCCGAGAGCTGGAGCGCCGGAACGCACCAGTATTCCGGGCGGACACCGGCGACTTCCCGCTCTCGCTGAGCGTGAGTGCCTGGTTTGACGGCTCCTGGGACGGCGAGATCCGCAGTCCGGACGGCTCGGTCGGCCTGCGCGACATCCGCAGTGTGTATGTCCGCAGGCCGACGGCATTCACCTTTCCGCCGTCGATGAACGACGCCGAGCAACGATTCGCTGCGCGAGAAGCCCGGCGAGCAGTGGGCGGGCTACTCATGAGCCTGCCCTCTTGCTCGTGGGTGAACCATCCGTCAAAGGCGGCAGACGCGGAGTACAAGCCGCTGCAGCTCGCCACTGCCACGACGTGCGGGTTGGCCGTACCGCGCACCGCCATCACGAACGTTCCCGGTGATGCCGCTGACCTCAGCGATCGCCTGGGCGGCCCGGTCGTCTACAAGACGCTCTCGGGCGCCTCGGTTCCCGATGGCGAGCGAGTGTCACTCGTCTACGCGACACCGGTCACGGTCGCGGACATGTCCGATGACCGGGTTGCGCTCACGGCGCACCAGTTCCAGGAGCGCGTACCGAAGGTCCGAGACGTGCGGGCGACGGTGGTCGGCAAGCGCGTGTTCGCGGCAAACATCCTCGTGGACGACGGGACCGCCGACGAATTGCTCGACTGGCGCGCGGACTATCAGGCACTGCGCTACGAACCGGTGAGCCTTCCGGAAGGCGTCGAGTCGGCGCTCTTGAAGATGACTGAGCAACTCGGGCTGACCTTCGCCGCGGCCGACTTCGTCGTCACCGCCGACGACACCCACTACTTCGTCGACTTGAACCCCAGCGGACAGTGGGGCTGGATAGAGGACGCGACGGCCCTCCCCATCGCGGACGCGATCGCCGCCCTACTCACAGGAGAAGATCAGTGACCAACGTGATCGAGCAGGACAGCGGCCTCAGTGAGCTGGCCGTCAGCCTCAACCACGCCCTCATCGAGCGCCTCACGGCCTCCGAAAAGCTTGTCACGCGCGCATGGAGGACGGCGTTCGAGGACGTTCCTCGCCACCTGTTCGCGCCGCGGTTCACCCTGCCGGACAACCTGGGCGGTCACGCCCTGGACATCGCCGACAGCGCCCACCGGATGGAGTGGCTGCGCGCGGTCTATCACGATGAGGCGCTCCTGACGATCTTCGACGAGTGCGACATGGCGACGACGTCGTGTTCGGCGCCATCAGTCGTGGCGATCATGCTGGAGGCCAGCCAGGCGACCGAAGGGGACGCCGTGCTGGAGATCGGTACCGGAACGGGCTGGACTGCAGGCATGCTTTCCCACCGTCTCGGGTCGGATGCCGTCACCTCCGTCGATATCGACCCGCGGTGCGTCGCCGAGGCCCGGGAACGCCTGGATCACCTCGGCTTGAACCCGACGCTCGCGGTCGCGGATGGCTACCTCGGCTACCCGACACGCGCGGACTACGACCGGATTATCGCCACAGCGTCCCTGCGGAGGGTGCCCCCAACCTGGCTGCGCCAGGTCCGGCCCGGCGGCACGATCCTGACCGATCTGCGCGGCGACTTCGCCGGCAACCTCGCCCGCCTCACCGCGAACGAGGACGGGTCCGCGAGTGGCCGCTTTCTGCCGGAGCGGGCAAACTTCATGCCGCTTCGCAGCGACGAGGAGCACCTCGACGAGCTGCCCGGCCTGGCATCTCGCGCCGTCAGCGCTCCGGGCGCACCTCGGCGGACCGACCTCGGCCCTGCCGCCCTCCGAAAATGGGAGTTCGCCTTCCTGGCACAGCTGTCGATGCCCGGAGCGCGAGCTGGCCGGATCAGGATCAAGGGCGGCCCGATGTACTTCTGCCTGACAGACCCGCGCAGCGAGTCATGGGCGCGCGTTGATGTAGATGCCGACGAAGCCGAGCGCGAAGTCACACAGGGTGGAGACCGACGCCTCTGAGACGAGCTGGAGACCGCATACGAACTTTGGGCCCGTCTGGATCAGCCAAGTCCCGTGGACTTCACGATCAAGATCTCGCCGGACGGTAGCCAGACCGTGACCCTCCCTGCCACCGATAAGCAGTGGTCTCTGCCCTTGTAGCCGCTCTGGCTCGAAGCAGCGTAGAACGCGCCATAGCCGTTGGGCTTGAATCCTGCAGGTCAGCGGCGCGCAGGGCCGCCAGACATCGATGCCCCGCACAACTCGCAGCCGATTACTCCACACGACCAAGCCAGGTGAGCATGCAGATTCCCACAAGCAAACTGGCGCTGCTCGGTGGTCCACCGACCATATCGGCACCTGGCCCTAACTTCAGCTGGCCGCCGCTCGACGAGCGGACCGACCTGCGCGTTCTGGCGCAGTTGCGGCGTTCCATCTCGATCGACGACGGATCCGGCGTCATCGCCGAACTAGAGACGGCGCTGCAGGACTACTTCGGCGTCCGGCATGCCGTGCTAACCAGCTCCGGGACGGCCGCGCTGCACTCGACGTATGCGGCAGCCGGCATCGGACCGGGTGACGAAGTCATCGTGCCCGCCTACACCGTCCCCTCGACGGTAACGCTGTTGCTTCACCGCGACACCATCCCCGTACTGGTTGATTGCGACGAGACGGGCAATCTGTCGGTGAGCGACGTCGCCGCCCGGATCACGCCGAAGACGGTAGCGATCATGGTGACGCACCTCTGGGGCATCCCCACCGACCTGACCGCGCTACGTGCGCTCGCCAACGAACACAACCTCCTACTCATCGAGGATGGCTCGCACGCTCACGGCGCTGAGGTTGCTGGCCGCAAGGTCGGCAGCGTCGGCGACATCGCGGCCTTCTCCATGAACGGCCCGAATCCCCTTTCGGCGGGCGAAGGCGGATTTGTGCTGACCAACAGCGACAAGGTCTACTACCGGCTCCTGCTCCAGAGCCACTGCAACAAGCGCTGCAAGACCGAGATACCGCCGAGTCATCCTTTGCACCGCTTCGCGGACACCGGCATGGGTCTGAAGTTCGCGATCCACCCGTTGGCGGCGGCCATCGCGCTGGAGCAACTTGAGCGGTTGGACAGCTACCTGATCGGACGCGCGGACGTTGCGAGTGTCCTATCGGAAGAGCTATCCGACCTGGACGGCGTCGCCGTGCCACTGGTCTCCGAAGACGTTCGCCCAGCTTGGCACAACTATCCGCTGACCATCGCCCTCGACAGGCTCGGCGGCGTTCCCATCGAACGCTTCAAGGAAGCGCTCGTCGCTGAAGGGCTGGTCGAAGTCGACCGACCCGGCTCAACCTGCCCGCTGAATCTCCTTCCGCTGTTCAAGGATCCGCGGCCGCTGTTCCCTCACCATCCGTACTTTGACCAGATCAGCTACAGACCGGGTCAATACCCCGTCGCCGAACAGCTCCACGCCCGGATGTTGACGTTGCCGGTCGGGCACCTGCCGCAGGACATGACGCTCGCCCGTCAATACGCCGCTGGCATCCGTAAGGTGGTCGAACTCCACCACGAGCTCGAAGGATGAGCATGGCTGACTCGACACTCCTGGCACATCTCGTCGCCGACGCCACCGAAGAGGGCATCCAGCAGTTCGTCGTCGGCGCCGCGGTGCGTTCGCAAGACGAGATTCTTCTGCTACATCGACCGAGCGACAAAGCGGCAAGGTCGAACCCGGCGAGGATCTCGACGAGGCGCTTCGCCGGGAGGTGAGTGAGGAGACCGGACTCAGAGTCACGGCCATCCAGCGCTACCTCGGTCACTTCGACTACACGTCAGGCAGCGGCAAGGCCAGCCGGCAGTTCAACTTCGCCGTGGACGTCGAGGCGACGAAGCCAATCGAGCTCCAAGAGCACGATGTCTACCAGTGGGCCCGCCTCGATGACGATGTGCCCGTGACCGAGGCCGTCAAGACGGTCATCAAGGCGTACCCGGCACTCGGCGAGGTCGACGAATGGTCTGCTCACGCAGAGCAGCAAGGTTCGCACCAGTCAGGGGAAAGCCCGGACGCCGACGGCGGTGTTCAGGCCAAGCCCACAGGGGTTCAATAGCCACCGCAAGGGGCGTGAGCCGGGCGGGTTCCGGGGCTGCTTCTTTCAGCCCCGGAACCCGCCCTCCTTGTTCGTTCCTGCTTGGATCAGATGAGCCGCGCCCGACCCGCCTGGTAGCGGCTCAATCGCAGCAGCCCGATGAGGCCAACGAGTGCGGTGCCAGTGGCCGCCAGCGCGACCGAACCAGCCAGCAAGATGCCGCAAATGACGATCCCCAGGACCGCCAGCAGCACCACGGATCGCCAGGCGTGTCGGGGCTCGCCGAGCAGGATCTGGCACAGCAGGGCCCAACCCGGATGCAGTCGACCATGCTGCGCGTTGTGCGGCGTGTTCCGGCATGCCAGCTCCAGCACGAAGCCTGGTGTTGCCAGCTCACTGACCGGCTCGGCCGTGGCGTCGAAGAGCTCGTCGAAGCCGACGCAGTCATGATCTTTGCTGAATGTGAGCCGATCGGGGGATCGTCGCTCTGGCATGTCGCCACCCCGCGGCGGTAGCGTCGACATGTTCGTTGCCCTTCTCGATCTATGCGTGTCGGGTGGTGCTCGGGCTACTAAGCGGCTCCCAGTGACAGCTGGGGGCCGCGTCTCACGTCATAGGGGATGCCCCGATGACGCTCTCGCCATCTTGGCGAAGGTCTCGAAGTTACGGCTCGGTAGGCAGCCGATTTTCGCGATTATTCGCCGACAGGTATTTCCCGAACGACGAACGATCCGCGACGTCATCCTGCGTGACTTTGCGCTGGTCAACTACCGCATCAGAGTACGGATCGCCAACCTTTAGAGCTATTTGACGCTCGACAGATAGGTTGTTTTGAGAATAAGTTTGAGCCTAAAACTCTTTCGAGTGAACACTGATGGGAAGCTCCGTACCCCGAGCGGGGCGGCCAGTAATCAGGAAGTGCGGATGCTCGTGCAGGTGCAGCGGCAACTGCACGGACCCGGCACGTAGAGGAAGCTCCTCGCGGCGCGGCCCGCATCTCGAAGCGCCGCCGTTAGACACCGAAGCACTGCCACTGCGCTTGCAGAGGCTTGAGCCAGGCGGCCACCGCGGTGGGCTCGCACGAGGACAGATCGCGATCTGGCTGTTCTCCGACCGCCGGACGCAGCAACGCTGCCGATGGCACTCCGGGCTCGTTCTCGGACAGACTCGAGCAGATGCGTGAACAGACGCCAACTACGACATACGGGTGATCCAGCATGGTGCCGGACCACCGGCCACCGGCGGCGGCCGGGAAGGGCCGTTAGGCTTCCTGCCCGCACCCAACTGACGCACCTGGGGGATGTCGTTCGTGGAAGCCAACACGTTGACGCCGCAGAAACTGTTCGAGCCGCAGGTCCGCTACGTCATTCCGGTCTTCCAGCGTCCATACGTCTGGGACATCGAGAAGCAGTGGGAACCCTTGTGGGACGACGTGCGGGCAGTTGCCGAAGAGCTGCTTGAATCCAGCCAACAGACGAAGCCCTCCGAGGTGACCGCCCACTTCCTCGGCGCCGTCGTGCTTGACCAGCAGCCCAACCCCGCTGGCTTCATCCAGGTCAGGCATGTCATCGACGGCCAACAGCGGCTCATCACGCTGCAGCTGCTACTCAACGCCACGCGTCAGGTCGCGACCAAGCACGGTCGACAACGAGATGCTGCCCTGCTCACCACGCTGGTGCGGAACCCGGAGCACATCGTCGACAGCGATGACGAGATCCTCAAGGTCTGGCCGATCAACGCCGACCGCCCGGCGTTCCAGGCGGCTATGGACGACGATGAGGCCAACGACCAGACTGAGCACCGCGTCAGCCAGGCGATCGTGTTCCTGCGCGAACGCATCAGCAGCTGGGCGCACGACGCCTCGACGGGCGACGGCAGCTCGCCGTCGGATCGGCTACGCGCACTCACCATGGCGCTCGCGCTCAACCTCAAGCTGGTGGTCATCAATCTGGAGCCAACGGATAACGCCCAGGCGATCTTCGAAGCCCTCAATGACCGCGGTGCGCCGCTGCTCGCGGCGGACCTGGTCAAGAACGCCGTCTTCCAGGCTGCGGAACGACAGAACGTGGACGTCGACAAGCTGGATCGCGACTACTGGGACATGCTGTCTGGCGACTTCTGGCGCGAAGAGCAACGGCAAGGCCGGCTGAATCGGCCGCGGATCGATATCTTCTTGAACTACTGGCTGACCATGCGTCGGGCGCACGTCGTGCCGTCCGACAGGATCTTCACCGACTTCCGCGACCATGTGCTGCAACCGGCCGACGACGTACTGACCGTGATGACCGAGTTGCGAGCCGATGCGCAGACGTATCGCCACCTCGCCGACTTCCCGCCCCATTCGGTCCCCGGCACCTTCTACTACCGCGTCATCCAGGTCATGGACATCGCTGCCACCGTGCCGCTGCTGCTGTGGCTGGCCCGTCCAGCGTCAGGCGTTCCGGATGTTGCCCGCGACCAGGCTCTAGCCGCGATTGAGAGCTGGCTCGTCCGCCGCATGCTCTGCCGAGTCAGCATCGCCGACACCACTAACTTAGTCGTCGAGCTCCTCCGCCGGTTGCGTACAGCGAACTCGGCTGAAGTCGGCAAGATTACCGTTGCGTTCCTGACCGAGCAGACGGCCGACACTCGTCGCTGGCCAACCGACGAGGAGGTCATCGACTCACTGCAGCGGATCCGCTTCTACAACGCCATGACCCCCACGCCGCCGCGCCCGCATGATCCTCGAGGCACTGGAAGACAGCTAGCGGTCGCCGAAGACCGAGGAAGCCCACTGCCGCCGCGGCGATCTTACAATCGAGCACCTCATGCCGCAGAGCTGGCAGGAACACTGGAGCAACGGCTACTCCACCGATCCTGCTGCCATCCAGGAGCGCAACCATCGAGTCCAGACGCTCGGCAATCTGACGCTCGTGACGGCGAGGCTTAACCCAGTCATCTCGAACAGCCCTTGGCCACCGACCGCCGGCGCTCCGAGCCCCGAGGGCAAGCGGGTTGGCATTAATGCCCACAGCGTCTTGCTCCTGAACAAGCGGCTCGTCGATGAGCACCCCGACGAGTGGACCGACCAGGCGATCGACGAGCGCACGCTTGTGCTGGGCGAGCGGATCACTGAGATTTGGCGACGCCAAAGCTGACGCTGCCCCACTGCGGCGTCACCCGTCGATCGGCCAGCCGTGATCTATTTTGCGCTGTGGCACCACTTCAGCTGCGCCCGACGAATCAAGGCCCGAACGGTCAGCGATCGCTTGAAGTACCAAACCCCAGGTCAAGCCCGTCAATCTGCATGGCAACAGCTTGGCCGCCCTCGCCAGAACGCTCTGCACCAACCGCGTGCTCGTGAGGCTGCGTGATGCCGCCCCGCGAGATTAGGTCAGTTCGACAGATCCTTCCAAGAGAAGTAATCAAAGGTGCAAGCTGCCGTGTGATCGGGCCCGTTGAGATCTGGTCCACCGAGGACCACCAGATCTAGCACTTCGGCCGGAGCAGGAACCGTGGCTTGTGAAGGAGCACGACCCCCGGTCGATGATCCACCGACAGATACCGGAGCCGACCGAGAGGCATCGATCGCCAACTGATCCTTCAAAACGACTCGATCGTTTACTAAAAAAGTGACTAAGTTACCTGATCGATATACGCCCAACTTGGTCCAGTAGTCATAGTCCCAGCCAGCCATCGACGATCGGCCAACAAAAGGGTACTTCAACGTAGCCTTCGGACTCCAGAGGAAATACCCGGATATCGATTCGTATTTGACGCCGTAGTTGAGTCCATCCCGCAGGAGACCGCCTCCGTTATCGTCTCAGACTGGAGTGATCCCAAAAATGCCACGCTCCTTTAAGGAGCCGAACTCTATCCCGCATGCACCCATGGAAGAACCCGCTTCGGCATGAAACCGAGTTTCGGCATAGTACACTTTTGGCCTATATTCCTGGTGCTTGTCCGCGACTACCGGAAGAGGGTAGTGCACGACACTGGTCCGGTCAGACGAAGACGCCATATAGAGACTTCCCGCGTGGACTTCACAACGACTCGGCTCGGCGAAGCTGCTCGCAAGCGGATCCATAGCCCCATAGTCAGTGCAAGGGCCATCACCGAAGTTAACATCGAGAACACCTTCAGCACCTTGCCGCCAATCATCCAAGCTCGCCGAACTGAGTCGTGGAGTGGCTTTACGAGATTCGTCGATCAAGCGGCCATACCCGGTCTTAGTCAAGAAGAAAAATACTAACAAACAGGCGACAAAGAACCACAAGATGCGCCAAACAGGCCGCCAATAAAAGGCCAATAAGCCCGCCGAGACAAGTACCGACGTTACCGTCAATGCGATCGTCCATGGATTTCGAACGGGCGACCATGTTTGAAACGAAAATACCAGGGGAGAGAATACGACAGTCAGGTACGCCACGAGGACACTGACGCCAGTCACCAGACCAAATGCTAAAGCCCGCGTGACCCGTCTACTTCCCCCCTTGCGCCGCTGCTCCACATCGGTCGGATCATCCGCCGGCGAACTCTCCACAACCTCTGACGCGGACGCCCCAGAGAGCAGCGTGTCGTCAACCGAGCCCGTGCCCGCCAGGTCGCCAACAAGTGGACACTCAGGTAGAGGCGGAGCCCAGTTGACCAGTCCCCAACTCCTTGAAAATTCGTGCTCTGATCCCTCTTCGACCCTCGCCGTCGAGGTAGAACTTCCTTCATCAACCTCGTCTTCTGCCCAATTATCGCCGCCCTCTTCGTGCGCGATCGCCGACGTTGAATCGGACTCGATTGCCTCCAACAGTTCACGGCGTACTTCTTCATCGCGTAGGTGAGCGACAACAGCGTCCACGAGTGCCGCAAACCATACACCTTGATTTCGCTGAGACGTTTTCTCTGAAATGTCACCGAGCCAGTACGCGGCGCGGCGTCGGCGGATCAATAGTTTTGGATGTCCGGCGATGGCGTTCGCAGCCTCATCGTCAAGCTTCTGCTTTTTGATTTCCTCGTATATTTCATCACGTCGCAGACGCATCTCGTTGAACGCATCCGGCTCCGTCAGACCTAAGAGCTCGCACGCCGCTACCGCTAAAAAGATGGGATGCGTCGCCTCGTCCACCGAACCACGCCCCAAATGCGCAAGCGTCTGAGCTGCGAGGTGGCGTGCAACATCGGCCAAGATCGTTTCAAGCATCTCGCCAGCCCCGGACTCCGAGCACGCGCCGACGCCAAGTTCGCCGGAAACGAGAGCCTTCAGAGCGACGCAGTCCCCCAGCGTCCTTGGCGGAACGCCCTTGCGGATCAGCTGGCCGAGTTCATCAGCTGCCGCCTTACGCGACTCCAGCAGCAGCGTTTCTTCCACCTGGAGCACTCCTTTCGCGGGCAGAGCGTTGCCGGATGGGCAAGTCTACCGAGCGACAAGGACGCAACAGTCCCTCTTGTTCCCGTAGTGATGTCGTTTACTATTGCAAATTTGTTATAATTATGTTATATTTAGTTTGGGTCGACCTCCTTGACTTTGGAGGTCATCATGAGTTATGCCACGATTTACAATGCCGTCTACGGCTCGTTCCATGAGTATGCGATTGATCAACCGACCGAACGCATCCGCGAACTCATTGGTCATGAGCCGAAGTATTTGGCCGACTTCATTGAAGCCTGGTTGCTCAACGGCGGCGGCATGGACGTGTGCCACGGTGACTACACCACGTTCCTGACGGCCACGATCGTGATTGTCAACATCTGGCTGGGCGATCCAGGCGTCACCGACTACGTCAAGCACCCTGAGGACGACGGGCAAACACTCGACGAAGACGACGACACGTTTGAAATTATCGAACGTCGCGTGCAACGCGTCCAGCGAAGTGATGAACTCAGCGGCCCTTTCCTCTTCGATCAGTACTACTTCGAATGCCTCCGGCGCCGCGCCGAGCAAATGAAGAAAAGCTAGCAGAACCATCAACACATCGGTCGACCCACCGTGGCCCGCTTCCCTCGGAAGCGGGCCGGTTCATACCCAGGATATGTACGGCTCAGCGCGGACTGTCGCCTCCTGTCGCGTGCTGTCGTGTCCCTGTGTCCGCATGCTCTGAACTGCGCAGACGTCGAGACGCGCCGGACAAGAGCCGACAGCAGACGACTTTCTTGCGGACCGAGCCAGCCTCTGGTTAGCGTTGCATTGCCGATCGGGAGACACCGAATTAGTTCCCATATTTCCCGGCATTCACCTGCAACCAAATCCGAGCCGGAAGGCATTTCTCGTGCTTGAACTTATCCTGTCCAATCGCGGCGTACTCGAGGCTGCCCGCAACAATCGTGCCGCCCTTGAGCGGGCTCGTGGCCTGCACCAGTACGCAGCGCAATCAGTCATGTACGCAACCGACATCCACCGACGATGCCAGGTTCTCGCCAGGGGCGACGACGAGCTGCGAGCCAAGCTCCAGTTCATCCAGGAGAACTACGTCCTGGATGTCGTGTCGACCGGGCACAACCTCGCGAACGGCTACGTGTGATGGACGACCTCATCGAGCTGCTGGTCAAGGTCTTCGTGGCCATCGCGGTGCCGATCGTCGGCCTCATCATCATCGTCCACTACCTGGGGATCGCGCTGCGCTGGCTGCGCGACTTCCTCGCCGACAACTGGCCGTACCTGCTGGCCGGCGGCAGTGCCATCGCAGTGGCTATCGCCGTTGCTCTGCTGCTCAACCTGTGGGTTCGGCAGCTGCTGGCCGTCTGGGCGGTTCGCCGTATCAACCGCAAGGCGATGCGCACCCTCGACGAGCAGTACCGCGCGGCGGTGCTCGAGGTCGATCGGGTCGCCATGCAGCACACCCGTGTACCACGCCCGCCGGACATCGATGGTGACATCGCGCCTGGTCAGGACCAGATCGAAGGTGGGCAGCCGTGAAATACCGCCTGCCTCGTAACCCGCTCGAAGACGCTCGCAAGAAGGCCATCGGCGTGCTGCTCTTGCTGCCGGCCCTCAACGTGGTCGGGGTGCTCCTGCTGTTCGTGCTTCGGACGCAGAGCCACCTGATCAACCTGTTCGCCTGGATCGCGATCGACCTCTTGCTCCTCCGGCTGCTGGTCGCCCTGGCCCGCCGCTGGTGGGAGCGCCGCCACTAGCGGCCGGAAAGGAAGACAAGGTCATGACCAGGCATAACCTGACCGGCCGTGCTCACCAGCGTCGTTTCACGTCGCTCATGAAGCGCTGGCGTCGGATCTCCGAGGACGCTGCCGAGCAGCCAGCTCGGCAGCGGGCCCTGCGTCGTCGGGTGCTCGACGAACTGCGGGCCCTCGACCGTGAGGCCGGCGACCACTTCTAGACACCTACCGAGTGAGGGTGCTGCGGGATTCGCAGCACCCTCACCTGTTCTGGGCGCCGCTGTAATTTCCACGGCTCGACTTTCGCTCGCGCCAGCTCAATAACCAGAGGAGGGAGCTCATCCGTGTATTCGGCAGTTTCGACCGCTTGCGCTGCTCAAGCCAGCCGTCATCTAACCCATCGAAAGGCTCCCTATGAACGATCCCAACAAGAAAATTCGCGTCGTCGGAGAACCACGCCCTGAGGTTGACATCCATCTACTCGCGCAGGCACTCGTCGCCTTCGCTATGCATCAGGTCGCGGCCGAGACGCCCGACCTGAAGCCGAGCGTCGCAGACGACGAACCTCAGCAGGAGGCGTCGTGAAGGCCGCCGTTCTCGTCGCCTTAGCGATCGTGGCGAGCGCCCTGGTAATCCTGCTGGCCATCCTCGCCGTCCGCTGGATCCACTGGGCGCTCTGGCGAGACCGCCTGGTCGCCTACCGGCTGCGTCTACCTGCGGGTTTGCGCGCGGACCACGTCAGCCAGTGGCTCAGCGTGCTGGCCGCTGACACACACCGCTGGCCCGTGAGCTTCGAGCTCGTCGCCGACCACACCGGTATCTCGCACTACCTGCTGATGTCGTCGTCGCACGCCGCCAGCACGCTGGCCCGCTTGCGCTCGGCATTGCCGGGCGTCCGTACCGACGAAGCACCTGACTACCTCGACGCCACGCCGGCCATCCGCGGCGCGACGGAGTTCCGGCTAACCACCCTCGACCGACCGCTGGCCCACGACCGTGCCGAATCCAGCACCACGGCGCTCCTCGCCAGCCTGTACCCGCTGGCCCGAAACGAGACCGTGCACGTCCAGTGGATTCTGTCCGGAACTCGGGCGCTCAGTCCAAGCCCAGATGCGCCGAGCGAACTGGCCAAGGACATGCGCGCGAAGAACGCCGCGGCGATGTTCAGCGCAGTGGCTCGGGTCGTGGTCAACGCTCGCAGCCGCAAACAGTCAAACGCGCTGCTCACGCGGGTTTGCAGCGCCTTTCGCACCCTGAACACGGCCGGCGTCTCGGTACAGCGAAGGATGTCGTCGAGTTCCACCGTCGCCGGTCGATTCACCGACCGATCGCTCCCGCTGACCATCTGGCCAATGCGGCTCAACACCGACGAACTGACCGGCCTGCTCGGCATCCCGCTTGGCAATGTTCACCTGCCCGGCATCGAACTCGGCCGCGCTCGACAGCTACCGCCACCAGGCGATATGCCGCGACACGGCCTGACGCTGGCGATCAGCAACTTCCCGGGCGCCGCGGACCGGCCATTAGTGCTGCAGACCGAAGACCGACTGCGTCATCTGCACCTCATCGGGCCGACTGGTGTCGGTAAGTCGACATTGATCGCCAACTTGGCCCTCCAAGACGTCGAGCGCGGCGATGGGGTCATGGTCATCGACCCCAAGACCGACCTCGTCCGCGACCTCTTGGCCCGTGTCTCCGAGGACCGGACTGAGGACGTCGTCGTCCTGGACCCGTCCGCCACTGACTACCCCGTTGGCTTCAACGTCCTCCAGGTCGGCCACAACGAGCACGAGCGAGAGCTGGTAGTGGATCATGTTGTCCACGTCTTCTCAGAGTTGTGGCGCTCGTCCTGGGGCCCGAGGACCAGCGATGTCCTCCGTACTTGCCTGCTGACCCTGACCCACACCACCGCGAACGACAGTTCGGCCTTCACGCTGTGCGAAGTCCCCGAGCTGCTGCTCAATCCCGCCTTCCGCCGCTTCGTCACCGCGCAGGCCGACGTGCCGGACACTGTCCGCTCCTTCTGGACGGCCTACGAGAACATGAGTGAGGGCGAGCGCGCCCAAGTCATCGGGCCGAGCCTCAACAAGCTACGCAGCCTGACCACCCGCACGCCACTTCGACTCATGCTCGGCCAGAGCACCGGCATCGATCTGACCGAGCTCTACCGCCAGCGCCGCGTCATCCTGGTGCCACTCAGCAAAGGCACGGTCGGCACCGAGACCGCGCACCTCCTCGGCTCGCTCCTCATAGCCGCGCTCTGGCAGACGACCCTCGCCCGGGCGAGTCAGGCCGCCCAGGGCCGTCGGTCGGCTTGGGCCTACCTCGACGAATTCCAGGACGTGGTGCGACTCGGCACCGATACCGAGCTGGCAGATGCGCTTGCGCAGGCCCGCGGTCTTGGGCTTGGCCTCACCCTGGCTCACCAGTACCTCGACCAGCTGCCTCGCCCCGTCCAGTCGGCGGTGCTCGGCACCGTCCGCTCGCAGCTCGTCTTCCAGCTCGACTTCGACGACGCCCGCACCCTCGAACGGCGGTTCGCGCCTGCCCTGGCGGCTGCCGACCTCATGGGCCTACCCGCTTACGAAGTCGCGCTCCGACCCAGCGTGCATGGCCAGACCAGACCGCCGACTACTGGCACCACCCTGCCGCTCCCGGATGCGCTCCGTGACCCCGACGCACTGGCCGAAGCCTCCCGTCAGCAGTTCGGCACGCCCCGGGCCGACGTGGAAGCAGCGCTCAAGGCCCGGCTCGAGACACCACTCGCCTCCCCTATCGGTCGGAAACGACGCGGAGGCGCGGCATGAGGCGCGCCCGCTGGACTGTTGGTTTCGCCGTTGGCGTCGCTGTTGGTCTCGCTCCGCACCTCGTTTCGCATCGACCGACGTCACAACCCCATGTTTTCCATATAGCGCCAGCGAAACACCCTGTCCTTCAGCATGAGGACAACGCATGACTGCCGCACGGCGCCACGGCAATCGAGCCAGCCGAGTCCGAACTGCACACGTCATGGAGCTTGCTGAGACGCTCAGCCAGCGTGAGTGGCAGATCATGGACAGCGCCAACCGGCTACGCCTTGCAACCGGTCGCCAGCTGGAACGACTGCACTTCAGCGAGCTGACCGGCAAGAGCCGGTCTGTCGTTCGGTGGCGGGTCTTGAAGCGGCTGGTCGAAGCCCGTGTTCTGATGCCGCTGTCGCGACGAGTCGGCGGCAGTCTTCGCGGGTCGGCTCAGCTGGTCTACGCCCTGGACGTCGCCGGGGAACGCCTACTTCAGCTTCGGCGCAACCTACGCCAGGCCGACGAGCGCATCCGCCGGCCTGCACCTATCGGGGATCGCTTCGTGCGCCACACGCTGGCGACCAGCGAGCTGTACGTGCAGCTCGTCGAGCAGTCCCGGGCGCGCGGCTTCCGGCTGACCGATTTCCTGGCCGAACCCGGCTCGTGGTGGCCCGACGGCGTCGGCGGCTGGATGAAACCGGACGCTTATGCCGCGCTGTCCTCGACTCGCGTCGATGATCACTGGTGGATCGAGGTAGACCTGGCCACGGAGGCCGTGCCAACGCTCCGCGGCAAGTTCCTCGCCTACCTCGACTTCGTGCACTCCGGCCAGGCCGGGCCCGGCGAGGTGGTGCCGCGTGTCCTGGTGACGGTGCCATCCGAGGCCCGCTTCGACGTCGTCACTGCCGTCCTCGAGCGACTACCCGCACCAGCTGATCAGCTCTTCGAGGTCGCGTTGCACACCCGAGCTGTCGACCTGCTCGTTGAGGAGCTCTGGCTGGCCCACCAGGACGCCGCCAATGGATAGCTCAGCTCGGCCGCGGGACTGGTGGGTCACGGCGGGGATGACGGTCACCGCGGTCTCAGCGGCGGTCAGCAGCTTCTCGGGGCTACGGTCCTTGGCGGCTGCCACTGGCTGGCCCAGCGCGCTGGCTCCGCCGCTGCCGCTCACAATCGACGCATACGCCATGACCGCCACGCGCGTCTGGCTGTCGGGCAGAACGAGGTCGGCGGAGGCTCGTCACTTCGCCCGCTGGAACGCGATACTGGCGATCGCGCTATCACTCGTCGGCAACGGGGCCTGGCATCTCGTCGCCGATGGGACCGTTCCGCTGGGCGGGCCGATCGTCGTATGCGTCGGCGCCGTCCCGCCAGCCGTTCTCGGTCTGCTTTCGCATCTGGCTGTACTGCGCGGCCAGGACGCCGAGGACGCGACACCACCAGTCTGTCCTGATGAGAACGAGCACCAGGACGACGGCGCCACGGTCGATGAAGATGCACGGCTGCTCGAAGCGGCTCGGGCCGCCGACGCGGCGCACCGCACCGCACACGGCAAGGCCATCACCCGGGACGAACTCCGGAAGGTTCTGCACGTCAGTACCGAGCGGACGAGTCACATCCTGCGGCGGCTTCGGCAGAAGTCGCCATCAACCTCAGACGACAAGTGATTGTTGTAAATTCCACTATTCCCAAAGATCGCATTACAGCCAACAATGGGCACTAGACCACCAAGTCATAACAACGAAAGGGTCCACTGCATGAAGCACGACCAAAACAAACAAGCAGACGACACGCCGGTGACACTCGGAGCACACATACGACAAGCCCGCGAGCGGCAGAGAATAACGGCTCGCAAGCTATCGAGCGATCTACATATGCACGGCTCCTACATATCGCGCGTCGAAACCGGATGCTTCAAACAGCCTTCACCTGAGACGCTCCAGCGAATCGCCGAATACCTACGGCTCGACTTTTCGGATCTGTGCGCACTCGCCGGGTACAGCCTGCCCGGCCTACCCGCGTTCGCACCGTACCTGCGCATTCGCTACGACATGAGCGACAGCGATGCACGTTCACTGACCGAACACTTCGAGCGCCTACGTCAACGACACCACATCACCGAGAAGGTAAAGCCCCAACTCAAAGTAGATCAAGATGACAATGAAACCGAAGAACTAAGAAGCATGCGAGAAAGCATCGACTGGGCTGCCTAAGCGATCGGGCTGCCCCCAAACTATCTTGCAGTGGATGGGACAACCGAAGGAAAATATATGAACCAGAAGTCAATCATTCAAGAAGTCCGAAGCATCATGCCAACATCGACGCTCCATCTCCTGGAACGGCCGCTCACCGAGCGAGAAGCCAGAACTGTTGCCGAGCGGCAAGCGGCCAAGCTGCTTGAGCTATTAGAGATCAGCAAGCCCAGCGTCGCGATCGAGCTCGTTATAGACCTACCCGAGATCGAAGTTGAAGTCGTGGCCGGCCTGCCATGGTCAGGTCATACGACATGGCAGCGCGGCCTGTGGCATGTCCAGATCAACGAGAACGACAGCCTGTGGCGCTCGAGGGCGACACTCGCTCACGAGTTCAAGCACATCCTGGACGATCCGTTCCGCGAGCAGCTCTATCCCGGCTGGTCACGCGATGACAGCACACAGCCACCTGCCATGGCAGAGCGAGTCAGCGACTACTTCGCTGGGTGCGTACTCGTGCCAACACCATGGCTGCATCGCGCCTGGCAACTCGGCATCCGCAGTCCGGCCAAGCTAGCGACCTTGTTCGACGTGTCAACGCGCCTCATTGAGGTTCGCATCAGACAAGTCGGCCTAAGCAAAGCTGCGAAGCCCCCAAAGCTGCTGGGCTACATGCGCCAAGCAGCCCCACCTATCGCGGCTTGATCAGCATAAATAACGAAGATCGGAGAAACCCATGAACACTGCTAGCACGAATCTATCAACCACGGGATCCAAGGCTGGAAGCGACGCGCAAGACGGCCTGCTTACCGTTAAGGAGGCCTGCGACGCGTTGCGCGTCGGCCGATGGACGCTATACACCCTTTATCCACTCTGGCGAGCTCACCACCGTCAAGCTACGAAGCCGACGCCTGATTCCCCGTACTGCGATCCAGGAGCTTATTAGGAAACATCAGATTGAGGCCATAACCTGATGGCTGGTCGCAACGCCAACGGTGAAGGGACCGTGTACAAGCGCAAAGGCGGGCGCTGGGAAGCCGCCGTGTACCTGCCGACGGTCAGCGGCCGGACCAGACGGCTGCGCGTCTACGGTCGCACTCGCAAGGATGCTCATGACAGGCTGACCGCCGCCACGGCTCGCGTTCAGGCCGGTCAGCCCATTGCTGACAAGACATGGCGGCTCGACTGCTACCTCGACCACTGGCTCACGGTTGAAAAACGTCGGCCCTTGACCATGCGCCGGCACGAATCGATGGTGCGGCTGTATTTGAAGCCAAGACTTGGCCGCTTCCAGCTTGAGCAGCTGTCTGTGCAGATAGTGCAGGCCTTCATCAACCAGCTCGAGCACGACGAGGTTCCGCTCCCGACGATCCACCAGGCTCGCAAGGTGCTGAGCAGTGCGCTGACCTACGCGCTTCGGCAGGAGATCATCTTCCGGAACGTAGCGCGACTGGTTGAGATGCCGCGCTACAAGCCGAAGGAAGCGGACCACTGGTCGGCTGACGAGCTGTCGAGGTTCCTCGAGGCGGCGAAGTCCGACCCGCTCTACCCGGCATTTGTGTTGCTCGCCCTCTACGGTCTGCGACGCGGGGAAGTCCTCGGCATCCGGTGGCGTGACGTCGACTTTGATCACGGTGTGCTCCGTATCCGGCAGCAGATCCAGCGCATCGACGGCAAGCTGCAGCAGGTCGAGCTCAAGACCGACACAAGCGTCAGAGACGAACCGCTCCTCGCTGTGGCCCGAACGGCGCTTCTCCAACAGAGCTCAACCCAGACAGCTCATCGAACGGCTGCGGGCGACAGCTGGCGGGGATGCAGCACCGCTGACGAACTCGTGTTTACGACCAGATTCGGCACGCCCGTGGAGTCACGCAACCTATACCGCTCGTTCCTGCGGATCTGCGCGGCCAACGGCCTGCGGATCATCACCATCCACGGACTGCGCCATACCAACGCGACGACACAGAAGAGTCTTCAGGTACACGACCGCGACATCTCAGCGATCCTGGGCCACGGCGATGTACGGACAACCGGGATCTACGAACACGTTGACATGGACAGTAAGCGGACCGCTCTCGAAAAGGTCCAACAGCGATTGTTCGCGGGTGACCTCGGGTACACTCGAGAGCGTAGCCGTCAGACTTCGCCGTCAATCCGTGATTTCGTTGTAAAAAATGCTATAAGTTTCTTTGGTGGCTCCTCCCAGACTCGAACTGGGGACACAAGGCTCTTCAGGGAAGCTGAAGCTACCTTAGAAGAGCAGTTGACCTCTATAGAAGTTGAAGGTCGGCGTCGCATCTTCTTGCAGAAACTCGGCTGCATCGCCGTCCACTTGGCCGTCAAGGATCAGCCGCAAACTGAGCCCGTCGCGTCGTCCTGGCGCGACATCGAGCTGCCAGACCGATCGACGAGGGAGGCGGCATGAACCATCGACGACGCAGCGACCGCGGCCCTCCACGATCCCGGATGCGCTCCCTCCTACCTCCGACTCGAAAGGAGCTGGCCTTGCACCCGCTCAAACCGACCATCCGACTTCCACCAGAGAGGCGACGCCATGCGCATATTCACCGACGTTCTCCAAGGCATCGACCTTGGACAACCGCTCCCGGGCGGGCTGAAGCTCGCCGTCAGCTACCTCAGGGTGTCCACGCCCGAACAGGCCGAGACAGACTACGACGCCGAGGGCTACTCCATCCCAGCGCAGCGTGAGGCACACCAACGTGAGGCTCAGAAGCTTGGTGCGGTCATCGTTGCCGAGTTCGTCGACATTGGTGAGTCAGCGAAGACCGCCGACCGACCCGATCTTCAGAAGATGCTTCAGTTCATCCGCGAGCTTGGCTGCATCAGCTACGTGATCATCCACAAGGTTGACCGCATCGCTCGCAACAGAGAAGAGGACGTCGCGATCAACATCGCGATCCGCCAAGCAGGAGCGCGTCTGGTGTCTTGCATCGAGAACATCGACGACTCACCCTCAGGCAAGCTGCTGCACGGCATCATGGCGACCATCGCCGAGTTCTACTCCTCCAACCTCGCAATGGAGGCGAAGAAGGGTATGCGACAGAAGGCCAAATCAGGCGGTACGCCCGGGCTCGCGCCGCTCGGTTACCTCAACGTCCGCGCCAAAGTGGACGGCCGTGAGATTCGAACAGTGGCTGTCGATCCCGAGCGGGCACCGCTGATCCAGTGGATGTTCGAGGCCTACGCCACGGGCGAATGGACCATGACCCAGCTACGCGACGAGCTCGACCGGCGTGGGCTTCGCATCCCGGCGACACGCAAACGGCCGGCGCGGCCGGTCAGTGTCCAGCACATCGACAAGATGCTCGCCAATCGCTACTACACGGGCTTCGTGAAGTTCGAAGGCATCTGGTACGAGGGCCGCCACAAGCAGCTCATCGACCCCATCGTGTTCGACCAAGTGCAAGCCATCAGCGACGCGCGAGCCGCCTCGCGAGAGAAGCCGCAGAAGCATCCGCACTACCTCAAAGGCTCGGTCTTTTGTGGCCGATGCCGCAGTCGGCTTGGCATCACCTACGCGAAGAACCGGCGAGGCACGATCTACCCGTACTTCTACTGCATCGGCCGCACTCGCCACAACAAGTGTCAGCAGTCCGCCGTCCTCATCACCGACGTCGAAGCGGCCGTGGCCGACTACTGGACGCGCGTATCGATCACCGAAGGACGGATGACCGCTGTCCGGCACGAGGTCATGGGCGAGCTGATGCGCCGACACCGGAGCAACCAAACCGACCTAGAACGACAGGAGAAGCGCAAGAAGGACCTTCAGAACCAGCAGGTCAAGCTCATCGAGATGCGCTACGCCGAGGCCATCACCCTTGAACAACTCAAGTCAGAGCAGGAGCGGATCGCCCGAGAACTGGCCGGCACGGAGCAGCTCATTGAGACCTACTCGATGCGCATCGAGACCGTGCTCGCCGCCGTCGAAGAAGCCCTACTGCTGTGCGCGGATGCGCATCGCCTCTACCTAGCGGCACCGCCCGACGTCCGTCGCCAGCTCAACCAAGCCGTCTTCGAGCGGTTCTGGATCGTCGACAACAAGGTCCACGGCGCCGACCTCACCGAAACGTTTGGTCAGCTCCTAGCCCCGGAACTCGACGATCGGCTGGCCGCCGGTGACGGTAGCGAGCTGACTGTGGGGACGGCTATCGAACGACTACTCGGCCAACGGCCACAAGTGGAGAAGACACCGGACCCAGCCGTTGAAGGCTGGCGTCCGCGGGACTTCATCCAGCGTCCAAACGGCCCACTACCCGAAGAAACAACAAACCCCGATCCTTGTCGGGACCGGGGTTTGAACGTCCATACTCTGGTGGAGCTGAGGGGAATCGAACCCCTGACCTTCTCGATGCGAACGAGACGCGCTACCAACTGCGCTACAGCCCCTTGGTCGTGCTCGTAGAGCTTAGCAGTGCCCCACGAGCACCCCACGCAGGGGGGTCACTCGCCCACCGCACGCCGATATGGCCCGGTCCCAGGCTCGTCCAGCTCCTCGAACGCGGGGTCCTCGTCGTCCAGGTCGACGACCACCGCGCTGCGGCGGACGCGGGATGTCGGGGTCGGGCGGCGCTCGACCACCTCGCGGCGGACCGGCTCCACGACCTCGACGTCCTCGACCTCGGCGCGTTCCTCTTCCACCGGAGCCGAAACCGAAGGAGCTTGAACAGACGGGCGCCGCGGCGCTCGGGTGCCGTTGAAGCGGGCGAGCCGGCGCTGGCGGATCTCCTCCTCGATACGTACCTGGCGGCGCAGGTACACCAGGTACCCGACGAGCACGACGTCGATCACGCCGTGCCCCCACCAGGCCAGCGGGAAGACGAAGCCGGCGACGGCGCCGCTGATCACCGCGATCGCGAGCAGGATGACGACGATGCGCTGCCGGAAGCTGTACTTGGCCCGGGCCGCGATTTCGGCGGCTTCGGGGTCGAAGCCGCCGCGGCCAGGCCGGTAGCCGGGGCGGTCACGCTCGGCCCGGCGGCCGTGGGCCGGCTGCGGGAGCGGCTCAGGCTCGGGCTCCGGCTCCTCGACGTCGTCATCGAGCTCGAGCTCGGCCTCCAGCTCGGCGAGGTCGTCCTCCACCGATGGCCGGGACCTCCCGGGATCGTCGGACATGGCGAATTCCTCCCGGTCTTCGTTGCGTCCACTGCGCACGACCCTGGCCGCGAGCGCCGAGTCGGCCGTCCTCGCGACCTGCTGCCGCCTACGCGCGACCATGGGCACGAGTACGACGAGCCATGCCGCGGCGAGCGCGACGATGATCACGGAGCTGGGCATCTCCCGTCACCTCCCCCGATCCTTCCACCACGAATCACGTTAGTCACAGGAGTAACAGATCAGGCGGAGGCTCGCCGGGTTCGATCACGGAAAAGCCTCACCGGATTAGGTGAAACTCACAGCATGTGGTAACGCGACTACCGACCCGGGTGGGTAATCACGTTCAGGCGTAGTCGGCGCGGCCCGCCGCGACCAGCCGCGACACCAGCCCGGGACCGGTTTCCTCGCGTGTCACGGCGTAGCAGAAGTGGTCCCGCCAGCCGCCCGCGACGTCGAGGTAGCGCTCGAACAGACCCTCCCGCCGATAGCCCGCCTTGGTGAGAACCCGCAGGCTGGCGGCGTTTTCCGGACGCACGGTGGCCTCCAGCCGGTGCAGCCCGGCCGGGCCGAAGGCGTGGTCGGTGACGAGCGCGACGGCGGCCGTCGCCACCCCGCCGCGGACCACTTCGGACGACACCCAATAGCCGATCCAGGCCGATCGGAGCGACGCCCGGATGACGTTACCCACAGTGATCTGTCCGACGAGACGACCGTCCAGGGTGATGGTGAACGGGAGACACTGACCACGGCGAGCGAGCAAACGCAGCGCCGCCCACTGCGACGGCCACGACCAGAAGGCGTTGCGTTCCGGCCACGGGCCGACGCCGGTGGGCTCCCACATTTCGAGGTGCGCGCGGTCCCGGAGCCGGATCCGGCTCCACTCGCCGGCGTCGCGCAGCCGGACCGGCCGGATCGCGACCTCGCCCGCGGGCACCCGCAGCGGGCCGAGCCGCGCCGGCCAGCCCGGGTGCCGGCTCTCCACCGGATAGGACACGCCCGACACGGAGTTCATCAGGCCCGTTGCGCCAGGAAGGTGACTTGGACCTGTTCGCCGGCGGGGACGTCGGTCGCCTCTTCCGGCACGTTGATCAGGCAGTTCGCCTCGGCCAGCGACGCGAGCAGGTGCGCCCCGGACTGGCCGAGCGGCTGGACCAGGTACTCGCCGTTGGCCTCGTCGCGCAGCAGCTGGCCGCGGAGGAAACCGCGCCGGCCCTGGGTCGAGGTGATCGGCGACAGCAGCCGCGCGCCGACGATCCGCCGGTGCGGGTTGCGGGTGCCGCGCGCCGCGCGGATCAGCGGCCGCACCAGCACCTCGAACACCACCAGGGCGCTCATCGGGTTGCCCGGGATCAGGAACGTCGGCACCGAGTCGGGGCCGAGCCGGCCGAACCCCTGGACCGACCCGGGGTGCATCGCCACCCGCGTCATGTCGATCCGGCCGAGGTCGGACAGCGCGGCGTGGACCTCGTCGCCGGTGGCGCCCCCGGCGCCGCCCGCGACCACGACGATCTCCGACATCAGCAGCCGTCCCTCGACGACCTCCCGCAGCCGCTTCGGCTCGCTCGGCACGATGCCGACCCGGCTGACCTCGGCGCCCGCGTCCCGGGCGGCCGCGGCCAGCGCGTAGGAGTTGACGTCGTAGACCTGCCCGACCGACGGCGTCCGGTCGATGTCGACCAGCTCGTCGCCGACGGACACGATCGACACCCGCGGCCGCGGGTAGACCAGGACCTTCGCCCGGCCGACCGCGGCCAGCAGGCCGACCTGGGCCGAGCCGATCGTGTCGCCGCGGCGCACCGCGACGTCGCCGATCTGGACGTCCTCGCCGGCCCGCCGCACGTACCCCGCCGACGGCACCGAGCGGTGCACCGTGACCTTGGCCTGGTGCCCGTCGGTGTAGGCGAGCGGCACGACCGCGTCGGCCAGCGTCGGCAGCGGCGCGCCGGTGTCGACCCGGACGGCCTGGCCGGGCTGGAGCCGCCGCGGCTGGCGCGAACCCGCCGCGATCTCCCCGACGACCGGCAGCTGCACCGGCTCCTGCCCGGCGTTGCGCACGTCGACGCTGCGCACCGCGTACCCGTCGATCGCGGCCTGGTCGAACCCGGGCAGCGCGTGCTCGGCGACCACCTCCTCGGCGCAGAGCAGGCCCTGGGCCTCGGAGATCGCCACGCGCACCGGCTGCGGCCGGACGGCGGCATCCAAGGTCATGGAGATCTGCGCGTCGACCGAGCGCAGCTCGGCCTCGTCCCCGGCCGCCTCGGGCCGTGCCGCGTCGAGGGATTCCGTCATGGGCGCTCTGTCCCGATCCGTTCCGTCAGCCACGCCCGTAAAGATGGACCGTACTCGGGCGTTTCGAGCGCGAAATCGACCGCGGCGCGCAGGAAACCACCCGGATTCCCCAGGTCGTGGCGTCCACCGCGGTGGACGACGACGTGCACCGGGTGCCCCTCGCTGATCAGCAGCGCGACCGCGTCGGTCAGCTGCAGCTCGCCGCCGCTGCCGGGGGTGATCCGCTTGAGCGCGTCGAAGATCGCCCGGTCGAGCAGGTAGCGCCCGGCCGCGGCGTAGGTCGAGGGCGCGTCCTCCGGCTTCGGCTTCTCGACCATCCCGTGCACGCGCTTGACGTCGTCGTCGTCGTCGGTGTCGGTGACGTCGAAGACGCCGTACGGGGAGATCTCGGCCTTCGGGATGTCGAACGCGCAGAGCACGCTGCCGCCGAACTGCGCCCGGACCGCGCTCATCCGCTCGAGCACGCCGGTCGGCAGCACCAGGTCGTCGGGCAGCAGCACGGCGACGGCTTCGTCGTCGGGCTTCAGGTTGGGCTCGGCCTGCGCAACGGCGTGGCCGAGGCCGAGGGCCTGCTCCTGAATGGCGGTTTCGACGGCGAGGAGGTCGGAGCCCCGGCGGACCTTGGCGAGCAGGTCGGTCTTGCCCTTGCTTTCCAGGTTCTGCTCGAGCTCGGGCTGCTTTTCGAAGTACCGGACCACGGCGTCCTTGCCCGGTGAGGTCACGATGACCAGGCGTTCCGCGCCGGCGGCGGCGGCCTCCGCGGCGACCAGCTCGATGCCCGGGGTGTCCACCACCGGCAGGAGCTCCTTGGGCACGGCCTTCGTCGCCGGGAGGAACCGTGTCCCGAGGCCGGCGGCAGGCACGATGGCGGTTCTGAACGTCTGGGTGGTTGCGGCGCCCGTCATGGGCGCAGAGCCTAACGTGAGGTCATGCACGCACTGGGCAATGAGCACCTGAGCAAGACGGAGTGGCGTGACCGGGTGACGCGCGCCCGGGCGGGGCAGGCAGCCGAATCGCACGCCCGGGAGGCTTCGGCGCTGGTCAGTGCGGTGTCGAAGGTCACAGCGGGCACCGTGTGCGCGTACCTGCCGTTCGGCACCGAGCCGGGCACGACGGCGTTCGTCGACGCGCTGGTGGCGGGCGGCGCGCGCGTGCTGCTGCCGGTCATCCGGTCGCGGACGGAACCGCTCGACTGGGCCGAGTACACGGGCGAGGCCGACCTGGTGCCCAGCACGTTCCGGGGCATCCGCGAGCCGGGCGGGAAACGCCTGGGTACCGCCGCTGTGGGCGAGGCGGAGCTGGTCCTGGTGCCCGCGCTGGCCGTGGATCGCCGGGGCGTCCGGCTCGGGCGCGGGGCCGGCCACTACGATCGCTCGCTGGTCTTCGCCGCGGCCGGCGCGGCGCTGCTGGCCGTCGTCCGGGACGAAGAACTGGTCGAACGGCTGCCCGGGGAGCCCCACGACGTGCGCATGACCGGGGCCCTGACACCAGGGCGAGGCGTGGTCGACCTGCCGGTGTGAGCAACCAGGAATTGCCTTCCGGGAAGGTTTTCCCGCACAATCGGGTTAGCACTCAGGTCGGATGAGTGCCAGCAAAGGAGCCGTCAGTGCCTACGTACCAGTACGCCTGCAAAGAATGCGACCACCGGTTCGAAGCCGTGCAGTCGTTCTCGGACCCCAGCCTGACCGTCTGCCCGCAGTGCTCCGGGGTGCTGCGCAAGGTCTTCAGCTCGGTCGGCGTCGTCTTCAAGGGGAGCGGGTTCTACCGCACGGACTCGCGTGACTCCAGCAAGTCGAGCACCGCGGCCGCCCCGGCGAAGACCGAGACCAAGACGGAGTCGAAGTCCGACACGAGCTCGGCATCCTCCTCTTCGACCACGACGAAAACGGCCGCCGCGGCGTCCTGACCCGCAGGTTATCCACAACACCCCGGTTGTCCACAGATGCCGGACGTGGCCCTTCCGGCGGCCCGTCCGGCTTCCCTAACGTCGATCTCGTGCGGCACCCCGCCGCACCCGATCCGGCCGAGGGGGCCCGTGGACATCCTGCCGAAGCTCCGCGCACTTCATCCGACCCGGCTGCCGAGCCGGCGGGCCAGGCTCATCCGCCGCTGGCTCGCCGCCGGCCTGCTCGTCCTGGGCGGCCTTTCGCTCGTTCACCCCGGTTCCGCACGAGGCGCACCGACCGTCCTCGCGGCACACGACCTTCCTTCCGGAGCGGCGCTGAGCGCTGCCGACGTCCGGCTGGCCGACCTGCCCGGCGAAGCCCGTCCGAACGGCGTGCTGAGCACCTTCGAAGCCGTCGAGGGGCGCCTGCTGGCGGGCGCGGTCCGGGCCGGTGAGCCGCTGACCGACGCCCGCCTGGCCACGGCCCCCGCCCGGGGTGATCCCGGCACGGCGACCGTGCCGGTCCGGCTGGCCGACGAGGCCGTCGCGGACCTGCTCCAGCCCGGCCAGCGCGTCGACGTCGTCGCGGCGCCGGAGCAGGCAGTGCCGGCCTCCGTGCTGGCCGCCGGGGCGACGGTCGTGACGGTCGGGCACCGGCAGCCGGCCACCCCCAAGGGGCCGCTGGTGCTGCTCCGGCTTCCGGAAGCGGCCGCGACAACGGTGGCGGCGATTTCACTGGAGCGTCCGGTAACGGTTACTCTCCGCTAGCCCACGCCCGCCGAGACGGGCCGGGCGTCCCCTTCCGGTTCGTGGCTCGTGAGGAGAGCAAGGTGTTCAAAGGCTTCAAGGACTTCCTGATGCGCGGCAACGTCGTCGACCTCGCCGTGGCGGTGGTCATCGGCTCGGCGTTCACGGCGATCGTCACGGCGTTCACCAACGGCCTGATCAAGCCCCTGATCAGCACGATCGGCGGCACCGACGCCGCGAACGGCCTCGGATACCAGATCTTCGACAACAACAAGGCGACGTTCCTGGACTTCGGCAGCGTGATCAACGCGGCGATCAACTTCGTCCTGGTCGCGGCGGTGGTCTACTTCGTGATCGTGCTGCCGGTCAAGAAGGTGCAGGAGCGCCGCAAGCGCGGCCAGGAGCCGGGTCCCTCGGAGCCGACGGACGTGGAGCTGCTGACCGAGATCCGCGACCTGCTGCGCGCCCAGCAGACCAACCAGCGCGGCGCCGACCGCGACTGACGAGGTCAGCGATCGTGGTGCGGTGGCCGGTTCTCCCGGTACCAGTCATCCGGGAGACCGGTGCGCCGCTCGGGATCACGCTCATCGGAGGTCGTCTCGGGCAGAACGTCCCCGAAGATCTCATCAACCCGGCGCCGCTGCTCGCCGGTCTGAGGTTTCCGCTGTTCGCCCGCCATGCCTCGAGTATCCCACGAAGCGCTGTTTGACAACTCCAGAGCGAAGAACCCCTGGCGACTCCACCCGCCGACGCGCCACCGCGGCGCGATCTCAGCCGAGCGCATCGAGCCGCCCCAGCTGCTCAGTACTCAGCACGAGCCCCGCGGCGGCAACGTTCTCCTCCAGGTGCGCAATCCGTCCGGTGCCCGGAATCGGCAGCACCACCGGCGACCGGGCCAGCAGCCAGGCCAACGCCACCTGGGCCGGGGTGGCGCTCACCTCCGCGGCGACAGCGGCAACCACAGCGGCGCCGGACGCAGCCGGCAGAACGGGCCGCCAAGGCAGGAACGCGATGCCCGCCGAGGCGCAGGCCTCGACCACCGGCTCGTGCACACGGTCGAGCACGCTGTACCGGTTCTGGACGCTGGCGATCTCGGCGAGCTCTCGCGCCCGTGCGAGCTCGTCGGCGGTCACTTCGGACAGTCCGAGCAGGCCGACCTTCCCGGCGGACTGCAGCTCGCACAGCGTCCCGAGCTGGTCGGGCAGTGGCGTTTCCGGGTCGATGCGGTGCAGCTGCAGCAGCTCGAGCCGCTCCACCCGGAGCCGGCGCAGGGCTTGGTCGACCTGGTCACGCAGGATTTCGGGCCGGGCGTCGAGCCGCCACTCGCCGCCGGGCCCGGTCCGCGCGACGCCGACCTTGGTGGTGATCAGCAGCTCGTCCGGGTACGGGTACAGGGCCTCGGCAAGCAGTTCCTCGTTGGCCCCACCGCCGTAGAGGTGCGCGGTGTCGATGAGCGTGACACCCAGCTCGACCGCCCGCCGAGCAACGGCGATCGCCCCGGCCCGGACGGCCCCGGCTTCGGTCGGCAGGTGCATCGCCCCGAAACCGAGCCTCCGGACGGTCAGCCTGCCGCCGATCCGGAACTCGAGGGTCACGCCGAAAGCTCGTCGATCAAGAGCGAGGTCAGCGTCGCCATCCCCGAGCGGACCGATGCCCTACCCGACGAGAAAGTCAGCCCGCCACCGATCCGGGACCCGGGCTTCACACCTCTTCGAGGCCCGAAAGCTCGTCGATCACGTGCGGCACGAGCGAGGTCAGCGTCGCCATCCCATCGCGCACCGCGGACCGCGACCCGGCCAGGTTGACCACAAGCGTGCTCCCCGAAACCCCGGCGAGCCCGCGCGAGATCCCGGCGTCGACCGCGCCGGCGGCCAGCCCGGACGCGCGGATGGCCTCGCTGATGCCCGGGATCGGCCGGTCGAGCACACCGGCGGTGGCGTCCGGCGTCCGGTCACGCGGCAGCACCCCGGTGCCGCCGACGGTGATCACCAGGTCGGCGCCACCGATCACGGCGGTGTTGAGCGCGTTGCGGATACCCGCGGTCTCGGCCTCGACCACCACGACACCGTCGACGATGAAGCCCGCTTCTTCGAGCAGCTCCGTGACCAGCGGGCCAGTGGTGTCCTCGTGCTCGCCGTGCGCCACGCGATCGTCCACGATGACCACGAGGGCCCGGCCCAGCCGTTGTGCACTCCGTTCCATGGCGCCCACCGTAGCCGGTTTCGGCGGCCGGGCGCCGGGAGGTTCCGGGTGAGTTCTGACGATTCGGTGACGTGCCGCGGTGAGCGTCGGCGAGCCCCGCCGAAGCCCCCTAGCGTGGCCGGTGTGCGCGTACTGGTCACCGGCGGAGCCGGGTTCATCGGGTCCCACATCGCCGACCTCCTCGCCGACGGCGGCGACAACGTCGTGGTGCTGGACAACCTCCTCCCCACGGCCCACGGTTCCCGCACCCCGCCGCCGTACACGGGCAGGCACCGGTTCCTGCGCGGCGACGTCACGGACACGGAAATCGTCGCGGAGCTGCTGGACGGCGTCGACGCGGTCTGCCACCAGGCGGCAGTGGTCGGCCACGGCATCGACCCGTCCGACGCACCGTCGTACGCCCTGCACAACGACTACGGCACGGCGGTGCTCCTGGCCGGCATGCACGCGGCCGGCGTCGGAAAACTGGTCCTGGCCTCGTCGATGGTCGTCTACGGCGAAGGCCGCTACACGTGTCCCGACCACGGCGTGGTGGCACCCTCGCCACGCCGCCGGTCCGATGTGGACGCGGGCCGGTTCGAGCCGCGCTGCCCGTCCTGCGAAGAGGAGCTGAGCTGGCAGCTGGTGCCCGAGGACGCGCCGCTGAACCCACGCAGCACGTACGCGGCGACGAAGCTGGCCCAGGAACACCTGGCCGGTGCCTGGGCCCGCCAGACGGGCGGCACGGTGTGGGCCATGCGCTACCACAACGTCTACGGCCCACGGATGCCCCAGAACACGCCGTACGCCGGAGTCGCATCGCTCTTCCGATCGGCACTGGCCCGCGGCGAAGCCCCGCAAGTCCTGGAGGACGGCCGCCAGCAGCGCGACTTCGTCCACGTCCACGACGTCGCCAGGGCGAACGTCCTGGCCCTCCGGACACCCGGCCCGAACGACCTCACCCCGCTGAACATCTGCTCCGGCACCCCGCACACGGTGGGTGACCTGGCAACAGAGCTGGCCCGGGCCTGCGACGGCCCGGCACCGAAGGTGATGGGCGGCGCCCGCCCGGCCGACGTCCGCCACGTCGTCGCGGACCCAGCCCGAGCCCGTGAGCTGCTCGGCTTCACCGCGGAAGTCGGCTTCGCCGAGGGCATCGCCGACTTCGCGACGGCCGAACTCCGCGAGCCGGTCTCACCCTGAAACCAGGTCGGCTCCCGCGGCCCCTGAGCCGAACGCCGCGCTGCGTCCGGCTTCGGGCCGCCCGCGCGACCGGACATCACCTGCCGCGGTCCCGGATCACAGCCACAGTCGAGGTATCCCTCGATCCCGGGCCGGCCCGCGCCACGCGGAACCCGGACCAGCCGCGGCCTACGGCATCGCGAGCGGCAGGCGCACCTCGAACCGGCACCCCGGCCCGTGGTTCTGCACCCCGATCCGCCCGCGGTGCGCCTCCACCAGCCCCTTCGCGATGGCCAGCCCGAGCCCGCCCCCACTGGTCGTCCCACCGCGCTCGGGCGTCCGCGCCTGCGTCCCGCGGAAGGCCACGTCGAACACGCGGTTGATCTCGTCGTCCGGGATGCCGCCGCAGGAGTCGTCGACGGCGAGCAGCGCCTCGTCGCCGTCGACGCCGATCTGCACCGCCACCGTCCCGTCGGGCGGGGTGTGCCGGATCGCGTTGGACACCAGGTTCCGCACGATCCGGGCCAGTTCCGGGTCGCTGCCGGTCACCACCGGCCAGGTCGACGCGTTGGCGAGCACCTGGACCCGCTTCCGCAGGGCCACCGGCGCCTGGGCGGCGACGGCGTCGCTCACCACGTCCCGCAGCGGCACCGCGGACATCGTGAGCTCCAGGGCGCCCGCGGTGATCCGCGAGAGCTCGAACAGGTCGCCGACCATCGCGGACAGCCGCCGGGTCTCGCCGCCGATCCGCTGGGCGTAGTCGGCGACCTCGTCGCGTTCGGACACCACGCCGTCGGCCAGCGCTTCGGCCATCGCCTGGATGCCGGCCAGCGGGCTGCGCAGGTCGTGGCTGATCCAGGCGACCAGTTCGCGCCGCGACGCCTCGGCGGCGCGTTCCCGCTCCCGCGCCTCGCGCTCCCACACGCTGCGACGCGCGATCGCCCGGCCGAGGATGATCGCCGCGGGCACGGTGACCAGCGCGACGAGCAGGCAGACCAGCAGCATCGTCGTCAACGCCGGGGTGAACATGAACCCGCTGATGCCCAGGACGCCGGCCAGCGTGGCGAGCACCGGGATCAGCACCAGCACCGTGAGCGTGGTGGCCAGCGAGCCCCGGCGCAGGACGTACAGCGCCACGCCGCCCAGCGCCGCAACCGGCAGCGAGAACAGCAACGCGAACGGCAGGATGTGCCAGAGATGCGTCAGCATCTCCGGCACGGATTCACCCGACCCGATCACGGCTGCTCCCGATCGTAGCGGTAGCCGACACCCCACACGGTCGCCACCCGGGTCGGCTTGGCCGGGTCGCGCTCAATCTTCTCGCGCAACCGTCGCACGTGGACGGTCACTGTGGACTGATCGCCGAAGTCCCAGCTCCACACCTTCTCGAGCAGGTCGGCGCGCGAGTAGGCGACGCCCGGGTGGGCGAGGAAAAACGCGAGCAGGTCGAACTCGCGGGTGGTGAGTGGCAGCTCGCGGCCGCCGAGGGTCGCGGTCCGGGCCTTCATCTGCAGGCGCAGGGCGCCGTCCACGAGCTCGGCGGCGGCCGGCTCCGGGCGGGGCATCCGGGCGCGGCGCAGCACCGAGGCGACACGGAGGGCGAGCTCCTTGGGGCTGAACGGCTTGGTCACGTAGTCGTCGGCGCCGAGCTGAAGCCCGGCGATCCGATTCTCCTCCTCGCCAAGGGCGGTGAGCATGACGATCGGCACCTGGCTCACCTGACGCAGCCGCCGGCACACCTCGAGGCCGTTGATCCCCGGCATCATGACGTCGAGCACGACCAGGTCGGGCTCGTGGGCGGCGAACCGGGCCAGGCCCTCGGCACCGTCGCCGGCCATGTCGACGGTGAACCCGGCCACCTCGAGGTAGCGACGGACGACGTCGCGGACCGTCTCGTCGTCGTCGACCACGAGCACGTGCCCGGTCTGATCGCTCATCACGTCTCCCTCACCAGCCCGTCAGCAGCAGGTGATTGACCGCGAGCGCCGTCGCCGCCTGCGCGGCCAGCCACCACCGGCGACCGGGCCGCGGGAGCAACGCCGTCATCGGCAGCAACCACACCCCGAACGGTAGCCAGATCCGCTCGGTCTCGGCTTTCGACAGGCCCGAAACGTCGGCGAAGAGGATGGCGGCCAGGGCGGCGAGGCCGAGCAGGAGCACCGGGTCGGTGAGCAGGGCCCGGCGCGGGGACGCGACGCCGCGCCGGACGGCGGCCACGACCGCGGGGCCGAGGGCGACGACGACCGCCGCGAGGTCGGCCCACACCCAGTACGAATAGGGCCGGACCAGCGCGACGCCCTGGTAGTAGCGCTCGACGACCAGGTGGTAGCCGTCGAGCCACCAGAAGCCGGCCCAGGCGAACACGCCCACGACGGCGAGCGCCGCGACGATCGCCAGCGCCGCCGACCGCCACTGCCGGCCGAGAACGGCGACCGCCACCGCGAGCACGCCGAGCAGCACCAGGCCGTACGACAGGAAGATCCCGAAGCCGAGCAGCACCCCGGCGGCCAGCCCGGCCGGGACGGCGTACCGGCGGCCGTGGGCGAACCCCGTCGCGGACAGCGCGAGCAGCGCCAGGCCGGTGGCCGTCACGCCGGCGAACAGGCCGTCCGCGGACACGCCGATCCACACCGCGCCGGGGGTGAGGACGGCGAACGGCAGCACCGTGCGGGCCGCCTCGGGCCGGCCGAGCAGCGCGACCGTGGCCGGCACGGCCACCGCAACCAGGCTGCCGGCGAGCACGACGGCCGTGGCCGCCCACGCGCCGCCGTGCAGGCCGAGCCGGTCCAGCCAGACGAAGACGAGCGTCGCGCCCGGTGGGTGGCCCGACACGTGCGTCGTCCACGAATGCGGCTGGAAATCGAGGATGCGGGAGGAGAACTCGCGCAGCATCCGCGGGATGTCGGTGATGCCCGGGACCTCGTGGAGGTACTCCTGCGGAATGGTGAGGTGCCCGGCGAATCCGCGGTCCCAGCCGTCGACCATGGTCAGCGAGAAGATCCAGGCGAGCGAGGCGAGGTAGCCGGCGGCGAGCGCGCGGCGCCACGGCAGCCGGGCGGTCAGCGTGGGGCCGTGCAGGACGACCGCGATCGCGATGAGCACCGCGAACACCGAGCCCGGGCCGACGTGCGGCAGCCAGTCGGCGAACAACGGCGGCGCGGACACGAAGATGATCACGCCGGAGTGCGGCCGGTTGTAGTACAGGCCGACCGCGGTGGCCGTGGCGACGAGCACCGCCGCCGCGGCGACGGCGAGGAGGTCGGCGCGGCGGCCGGTGACCGGGGCTTCGGGTTCGCGGGCAGGCGGCTCGGCGAGCCGGGCTGCCGGGTTCGGCTCGCTCATCGCCGCCCACCCTAGGTCCGCGGCGGCCGGTCCGCGCCCTCGGAGCGGAAGCCGTAACGACGCGGTAAGAACTCACCGGACGTCATGATTCGGTAAGCGCCGCAAGGGTTCTACGCCAATCCCGGACGGACTTACGGTCGGCGGCGTGACTGACTTGGAAGTGGACGTCGTCCTCCCCTGCCTCGACGAAGCGGCAGCGCTGCCCGGCGTGCTGGCCGGCCTGCCACCCGGCTACCGCGCGATCGTGGTCGACAACGGCTCGTCCGACGGCTCACCCGAGGTGGCGGCCTCGCTGGGCGCGAAGGTCCTCCACGAACCGCGTCGCGGCTACGGCGCCGCCGTCCACACGGGGCTGGAAGCCGCCACCGCGGACATCGTGTGCTTCGCCGACGCCGACGGGTCCCTGGACCTCGCCGACCTGCCACAGCTGGTGAGCGCGGTCGGGCACGGCGCGGACCTCGCGGTCGGACGCCGGGTGCCGACCGGTCCCGGGGTGTGGCCGTGGCACGCGCGAGCGGGCAACGTCGTGCTGGCGACGCTGTTGCGCAGCCGTGGGCTGCCGGTGCGGGACATCGCGCCCCTGCGCGCCGCGGACCGGCGGGCGCTGCTCGGCCTCGGTGTCGCCGACCGGGCCTTCGGCTACCCCCTGGAGCTGCTGATCAAGGCCCAGCGAGCCGGGTGGCGGGTCCGCGAGTTCGACGTCCGCTACGGCGAGCGCGCCAAGGGCACGAAGTCGAAGGTGTCCGGGTCGGCACGGGGGACGCTGCGCGCGGTGCGCGACTTCGGGCGGGTGCTGGCCCGATGACGCCGTTCGTCCTGCTGGTCGTGGCCAAGGCGCCGGTCCCCGGATTCGCGAAGACTCGGCTCTGCCCACCCGCGACCCCGGCTCAGGCGGCCGAGATCGCCGCGGCCGCACTGCTCGACACGCTCGACGCCGTCTGCGCGGTCCCCGGCGCCTTGCCCGTCGTCGCGATGACCGGCGACCTCGGCGCCGCGGCCAGGTCCGACGAAATCGGTGCGGCGCTGCGGCCCACGACCGTCATCCCCCAGCGTGGCCGGGATTTCGGGACGCGGCTGGCGAACGCCCACGCCGACGCCGCCGCGGTGCACGCGGGTCTGCCCATCCTCCAGATCGGCATGGACACGCCACAGGTGACGCCGGAGTCCCTCACCGCGGCGGCCGCACCGGTCCGGCACGGCAGCCACGACTCGGTGCTCGGGCCGGCCGAGGACGGTGGCTGGTGGGCGCTGGGACTCGCCGAGCCACGGCATGCGCAGGTTCTCGTGGACGTCCCGATGTCCCGCGACGACACCGGCGAGCGCACGTTGCGCGCCCTCGCCGACCGCGGGTTGCAGACGAGGCAGGCATTCCGCCTGTCCGATGTGGACACCATGGCGGACGCCCGTTCGGTGGCGGCGGCGTGTCCGCGAGGCCGGTTCGCCCACGCCGTCGCGGCCGTCGGCGGACAGGCGGTGGCGTGATGACGGCCCCGGCGAGCGCCGGCCACGAGTTCGACCTCGGCCTGCTCGGGCACCGGTGCTGGCTCGAACTGGCCAGCGGCGAACGGATCGAGCTGGCCGTGGAACGCTGGGCGGAACCGTCCGAGGGCGACGACGTCCTGCTCGACGCGTGTTCCGGCCCCACCATCGACCTCGGGTGCGGGCCCGGGAGGCTGACCGCGGCGCTGGCCGCGCGCGGGGTGGTCGTGCTGGGCGTGGACAGCTCGCGCACAGCCGTCGGGCTGACCCGGCGGCGCGGCGGAAGTGCGTTGCAGCGCAACATCTTCGACCGTCTGCCCGGCGAAGGGCGGTGGCGGCACGCCCTGCTCGCGGACGGCAACATCGGCATCGGCGGCGACCCGGTCACCCTGCTCCGGCGCACGACGCGGCTGATCGCCCCCGACGGCGACGTGCTCGTCGAACTGGAGCCGCCCGGCCGGGGACTCCGGCACGAGCGCGTCCGGCTCCGGCCCGGCCACGCCGACGTCGCCTGGTTCACCTGGGCTTGGGTGGGGGTCGACGCGATCGCCGAAGTCGCCGCGCGGGCCGGGTTGCGCGTCGACCGGACGACCCGGCACGGCCACCGCTGGTTCGCGCGATTGGAGCGATCGTGAAACTCCCGATCCCGGCGGAGGAGCAGTTCCGGGCGCCGGCGCACCACGAGCGGGTGACGTCGAAGATCGGTCTGGCGCTCGCGATCACCTTCACGACGTGCTTCGTGACGGGCTTGCTCAGCCACCTCATCCAGCACCCACCCGGGTGGTTCTCCTGGCCGAGCCGGCCGGTCGGGCTCTACCGCGTCACGCAGGGGTTGCACGTGATCTCGGGCGTGGCTTCGATCCCGTTGCTGCTGGCGAAACTGTGGAGCGTCTACCCGAAGCTGTTCGGCCGGCCGCTCGTCCGCTCGCTGCCGCACGCCCTGGAGCGGCTGTCGATCCTGGTGCTGTCCGGGGCGGCGTTCTTCGAGCTGACGACCGGGCTGCTGAACGTCGCGCAGAACTACCCGTGGGGCTTTTACTTCCCGCAGGTGCACTACGCGGTCGCGTGGCTGGCGATCGGTTCGATCCTGGTGCACGTCGCGGTGAAGCTGCCGATCATCCGCCGTGCCCTGAGCCGGACCACCGTTGAGGAACCACCGGCGGAAGGGCTGTCGCGACGGGGTTTCCTGGTGACCACCGGGCTGGCGACCGGCGTCGCGGTCGTGGCCACCGCGGGCGCGACGGTCCCGTTCCTGCGCGGCGTCTCCGCCCTCTCCTGGAAGACCGGCAAGGGCACTCAGAGCCTCCCGGTCAACCGCACGGCGGCGGCCGCCGGTGTCACGTGGTCGCCGGCCTGGCGGCTCTCCGTGGTGACTGCGCGCGGCACGACGAAGTTCTCGCTCGACGACCTGCGCGCCCTGCCCCAGACGACGGCCGAGCTCCCGATCGCCTGCGTGGAGGGCTGGAGCCAGTCGGCCACCTGGCGTGGAATTTCCCTGCCCACGCTGCTGAAAACCGTCGGCGCGGCCCCGGGCACGGCGGTGCGGGTGTCCTCTTCGGAGCGTGGCGGACTGTACGGCGTCAGCGTCCTCCCCGGCGAGCACACGGCCGACGACCTGACGCTGCTGGCCCTGGAGCTGAACGGCGAGGTTCTCGCCCCCGACCACGGCTTCCCCTGCCGGATCATCGCCCCGAACCGGCCGGGTGTGCTGCAGACGAAGTGGGTCACGAAGCTGGAGGCGCTGTGAAGACCGCCCGCGCGCTCCTCGCGCTGCCCGGCCTCGCGGCGCTGGCCTGGGGCGTGGTGCTGTTCGCCGAGTACGCACTGCCCCTGCGTCCCGATGTCTTCGGCACGGTGGGCTGGATCATCGGCGGCCCGCTCCTCAACGACGCGGTCATCGCCCCGCTGACGGCCCTGCTCGGCTTCGCCCTGTCCCGGCTCCTCCCGCCCCGCTGGCGAACCCCGGTCATCGCGGGCACGGTCATCACGGCCGCACTGGCCATCCTGGCGTTCCCGCTGCTCTGGCGCCCGTACGGAACCCCACCGATGCCCGGCCTCCACGACACCAACCCGGCCCCGGCCCTGGCCATCACCCTGGCCGCAGTCTGGCTCACGGTGGTCCTGACCGCCCTCCGCCACCGTGTCCTCCCCCCAATCACACGTGATGCCCCTCCAATCACGAGTGATACCCCTCCAGACACGCGAGGTGCCCGCCCCGGCACCCCAACCGACCCTCCGGGCACGCGCACCGCCCCTCCCGGCACACCAGCCGACGGCCCGGGCACGCGACCAACCCCAGCCGCTCCTCAAGGCACACCGGCCGCCCCTCCGGACACGCGGCCTACCCCGCCGCGCGACCCGGCCGACCTTCCAGACACGCCAGCCGACCCTCCAGACACGCGGCCCGCCGAGTCCGCCTTCCCGGCCAACCCTCCAGGCACGCAAGCCGACCGCCCCGGCACGCCGGCCGACCGTCCCTGAACCGGGCACAAATGCGGCCACGCGCGACCGGCATCGAGTGCCTGGTCGCGCGTGGCCTTGTGGGTCCGGCCCCGGATACGGGGGTCGAGCCGAAGTTGGTCTCGGCCGCGCCAGGGCGGCCGAGCGTCTGGATCAGCGATCAGTTGGGCTGGACGGGCTGGCCGCCGAAGGTCACCTCGACCGTGCGGCCGTCGGCGAGGGTGAACGTCGCCTTCTCGTCCGGGGCCCGGGTGCGGACCGCCGCGACCAGCGTGTCGGCCGAGTCGATCGGGCGGTCGTCGATCTTGGTGACGACGTCGCCCGCCTTCAGGCCGGCCTTCTCCGCCGGGCTGCCGGCCTTGATCGCGCCGAGCTCGGCGCCGCCCTGCGGGGCGTCCTTGACCTCCGCACCGATGTAGGTCTGCACCGCCTGGCCGGTCTTGATGATCGTGTCCGCCGTGCGGCGGGCCTGGTCGATCGGGATGGCGAAGCCGATGCCGACGTTGCCACCCTCGGACGCGCCCTGGCCCTGGCCACCCGACTGCGGGCTGTAGATCGCCGAGTTGATGCCGATGACCTGGCCGGACATGTTCGCCAGCGGACCACCCGAGTTACCCGGGTTGATCGCCGCGTCGGTCTGGACCGCGTCCATCACCGTGGTCTGGTCGCCGCTGCTGCCGCCCGCCCGCACCGGCCGGTGCAGCGAACTGACGATGCCCGACGTCACCGTGCCGGCCAGCTCGAACGGAGAGCCGATGGCCACCACCGACTGGCCGACGCGCAGGTCGTCGGACCGGCCGAGCTCCACCGGGGTCAGGTTGCCGACGCCGTTGACCTTGACGACCGCGATGTCGGTCGTCGGGTCCCGGCCGACGATCTTGGCGGCGGCCTTCTTGCCGTCCTGGAACACCGCCTGGATCTGGCCGCCGTTCGCGCCGACCTCGACGACGTGGTTGTTCGTCAAGATGTAGCCGTCGGTGCTGATCACGAAGCCGGAGCCTTCGCCGGCCGCCTGCTGGCCGCTGACCTGCAGCTCGACCACGCTGGGCGACAGCTTCTGCGCGACGGACTCGACCGAGCCGGCGGGCGCGTTGCCCGTCTGCTGGGCCGGCTTCGGCGCGTCGAGAGCGTTGCTGGACGCGCCGGACGACCCGCCGGTCAGATACCCGACCGCCCCGCCCGCGACGCCGCCGACCAGCAGCGCGACCAGCGCGACGCCGGCGAGCAGCTTCCCGCCGGAGCGCTTGGGCTCGGGCGGCGCGGCCACCGGGTAACCGCCGGTGGCGGGCTGCCCGTACGGGTTCGGCGGCGGGTAGACGCTCTGCTGGGTTTGGCCGGACGGCATCTGCGCGCCCTGGGCCGACCACGGGTTCGCATTCTGCCCGCCGTACGCCGGATCGGCCCCGGTCACCGCGTGGTAGGACGGCTCCGAGTACTGCGGCGCACCGCCGGACTCGGGCTGGGCCTGCTCACCGTACGGGTTCCCCGCCCAACCGCCCTGCGCCGGCTGCTGGCCGGTCTCGGGGTGCCTCGGCGCCGCGGGGTCGTGTGCGCTGGGGTCGTTCTCGGTCATGTCCTCACCTTGCGCGATGGTCCTGAGAGGTTCCTGAGCCGAACCTGTGCATCGCAGATGAGTATGGCCGCTCAGCCCGCCGCGCGGAGCCGTTCCGCGATCTGCTCCGGCGTCGCGTCGTTGATCCACACCGCCATGCCCGATTCGGACCCCGCCAGGTACTTCAGCTTGTCCTTCGCGCGCAGCACGGAGAACAGTTCCAGGTGGAGCCAGCCGAGCTCGCGGTCGCGGCGCACCGGCGCCTGGTGCCACGCGGCGATGTAGGGCAGCGGCCGGTCGTACAGCGCGTCGCAGCGGCGCAGCACGTCGAGGTAGACGTCGGCGAAGTCGTCGCGCTCGGCGTCGGTCAGCGCGGGGATGTCCGGGACCTGCCGGTGCGGCACGATCTGGACCTGGACCGGCCAGCGCGCCGCCGGCGGCACGTACGCCGTCCAGTGCTCGCCGGAGATCACCACGCGCGCGCCGGACTTGCGTTCGGCCGCGAGCACGTCGCCGAGCACCGGGCGGCCGTGTTCGGCCTGGTAGGCGCGGGCGACGTCGAGCATCCGCTCGGTCTTCGGCGTGACGAACGGGTAGCCATAGATCTGCCCGTGCGGGTGCGACAGCGTGACGCCGATTTCCTCGCCGCGGTTCTCGAACGGGAAGACCTGCTCGACGCCGGGCACCGCGGAAAGCCCGGTCGTGCGGTCCGCCCACGCGTCCACCACGGCCCGCACCTGCTTCGCGCTCAGCTGCGCGAAAGAACCGTCGTGGTTGCTGGTGAAGCAAACCACCTCGCAGCGGCCGCGCCCGGGCCGCACCGGCACCAGCCCGAAACCATCCACAGTGGACGGCTCGCCGACGACGTCCTCGGCGAAGGACGGGAACCGGTTCTCGAAGACGACGACGTCGTAATCGCTTTCCGGGATTTCGCTCGGTTTGCCGGGCTTGCTCGGGCACAGCGGGCACAGGTCGGCCGGCGGCTTGTAGGTCCGCGTCTGGCGGTGCGCGGCCATCGCGACCCACTCACCGGTCAGCGGGTCCCGCCGGATCTCCGACGCGGCCGAAACCGGCGGCAGGTCGCGGGTGTCCTCGGCGACACGGTCGGGCGCGCCGGGCTGGTCGAAGTAGATGATCTCCCGGCCGTCGGCCAGGTGTCGTACGGTGCGCTTCACGCTTCTTGGGCCTCGTCCGTCTCCGCCGTCTCGGCGATCATGAGTTCTCCCGCCCGTTCGGCGAGAATTTCCTTGGCCTCGTCGGGAATCCCGTCATCGGTGACGACGACGTCGGCCTCGTCCAGGTCGGCGATCGTCGAGATCCCGACGGTGCCCCACTTGGTGTGGTCGGCGAGCACGACCAGCTTGCGCCCGGCCTCGACCAGCGCGCGGTCGGTCTCGCTCTCGGTGAGGTTCGGGGTCGTGAAGCCCGGCCCGTCGGCCATCCCGTGCACGCCGAGGAAGACGGCGTCCAGGTGCAGCGACCGCAGGCTGTGCACGGCGACCGGCCCGACCAGCGCGTCCGACGGCGTCCGCACCCCGCCGGTGAGCACGACGGTGCGGTCCGGCTGCGTCGACCCGCGGAGCACGTCGGCGACCTGGATCGAGTTGGTCACGATGGTGAGCCCGGGGATGGCGTCGAGCGCCCGCGCCAGGGTCCACGTCGTGGTGCCGGCGGAGAGGCCGATCGCGGTGCCGGGCCGGACCAGCGTCGCGGCGAGCTCGGCGATGGCTTCCTTCTGCGCCCGCTGGCGCACGGACTTGGCCTCGAAGCCGGGTTCGTCGGTGCTCTTGCCGACGACCGAAGTGGCGCCGCCGTAGACCTTCTCCACGAGCCCACGCCCGGCGAGGACGTCGAGGTCGCGGCGCACCGTCATGTCGGACACGCCCAGCCTGGTCACGAGGTCGCTCACGCGGACCGCACCGGTTCGGCGTGCCTCTTCCAGGATCACCGCCTGTCGCTGACGCGCCAGCACCGTTCACTCCGTCCGTCGAGCCTCAACCACACAAAATCCTACACGATTCAACACGAGATCCGCAGGAGCAGCGTGGGTGAACTTCGAAACAACAGGTCAGGGCAGGCGCGCGCCGACCAGGGTGCACAACACCACCAGAGGGAGCGCGAACAAGCAACAGCCGACCGCCCGCGGGCGGATCTCAGCCGGGCGCCCCCGGCAGCCGGATCGTCATCAACGCGCCGCCTTCGGGCGCCCGCGAGGCGTACACCGCGCCGCCGTGCCGCTCGGCCGCGTGCTTCACGATCGCCAGGCCGAGGCCCGAGCCCGGCAGCGTCCGCGCCTCCGACGAGCGGTAGAAGCGGTCGAACACCTTGGGCAGGTCCTCTTCGGCGATGCCCGGCCCGGCGTCGGCGACCTCGACCACGGCGGTGCCGTCGCCGAGCGGGTACAGCCGCACCCACACCGTCGCGTCGGGCGGCGAGAACTTCACCGCGTTGTCCAGCAGGTTCAGCACCGCGCGCTCAAGCGAGCTGTTGTCGCCGGTGAGCACCCACGGCTGCAGCGAGACGTCGAAGTTGATCTCGCCCGCGCGCCGCCGGGCCCGGTCGAGCGCCCGCTCGACGACCTCCAGCAGCTCGACGCGCTCGAAGCGCTCGCGCGGCTCGTCCTGGCGCGCGAGCTCGACCAGGTCACCGATGAGCTGCGTCAGCTCGTCGAGCTGCCCGCTGATGTCCGCGACGATGTCGACGCGGTCTTCGTCCCGCAACGGCGGCGCGCCCGGCTTGCTGGCGGCGAGCAGCAGTTCGAGGTTGGTACGCAGCGACGTCAACGGCGTCCGCAGCTCGTGGCCGGCGTCGGCGACCAGCTGGCGCTGGCGTTCCTGCGAGTCCGCGACCGTGCCGAGCATGGTGTTGAAGGACTGGGTGAGGCGTGCGAGCTCGTCGTCACCGCTGACCGGGATGGGCCGCAGGTCGCCGGTCTTGGCGACGCGCTCGGCGGCCGACGTCAGCCGGTCGACCGGGCGCAGGCCGGCGCGCGCCACCGCCGTCCCCGCCGCGGCGGCGACCAGGATGCCGGCGCCGCCGATCAGGAAGAGCACCAGCGCGAGCTCGTTCAGCGTGCGCTTGGTCGGGCCCATCGACTGGGCCAGCACGATGGCCTCGCCGTGCCCGGTCGGCAACGCGACCACGCGGCTGTCGGAGCGAAAGTCCGTCCGCAGCGACTCCGCGGAATCGCCGTTCGCGACCGCCAGCTCGTCCTGCCCGAACGGCGGCGGCGAGCTCGACAGCGGGTACGTCATCACCGCGTGCTGGACGTCGGGCGCCGCGTTGAGCTGCCCGATCTGCAGGTCGGCACTGGCGAGGAAGGCGCCGGGGACCTGCCGCAGCTCGGTCTGCACCTGCGGCGAGTCGGCCGCCGCCTGCGCGCGGGCCAGCAGGCTGTCGTCGAGCTGCTGGTACAGGTTGCTGCGCACGACCATGTACGCGCCGATCGACACCAGCGCGACGGCGCCGGCGACACAGGCGGCGGCGAGCAGCGTCACCCGGCCGCGCAGCGAGAACCGGCGGGCTCCCCAGCGCGTGCCGCGGGGATCGCCGGGTTCGGTCACGGCGGGGTTTCCCTCAGGACGTACCCCACTCCCCGCACCGTGTGGATCAGCCTCGGCTCCCCCTCGGCCTCCGTCTTGCGGCGCAAATAACCGACGTAGACCTCCAGCGCGTTGCCCGACGTCGGGAAGTCGTAACCCCATACTTCCTCCAGGATCCGGCCACGCGTGAGGACGTGCTTCGGGTAGGAAAGGAACAGTTCCAGCAGGGCGAATTCGGTCCGGGTCAGGCTGATCTCGCGGCCGCCGCGGCGGACCTCCCGCGTGCCGGGGTCGAGGGTCAGGTCCGCGAAGGACAGGACCTCCGACGCCTGGCCGTTCTGCCCCTCCGGCATGGCGCGGCGCAGCAGCGCCCGCAACCGGGCGAGCAGCTCCTCGAGCGCAAAGGGCTTCGGCAGGTAGTCGTCGGCGCCGGCGTCCAGCCCGGACACCCGGTCGGAGACGGTGTCGCGCGCGGTCAGCACCAGGATCGGCAGGTCGTCACCGGTGCTGCGCAGGCGGCGAGCGACCTCCAGGCCGTCGAGCCGGGGCATCATGACGTCGAGCACCATCGCGTCCGGCCGGTCGGCGATGATCGCCTCCAGGGCCTGCGCACCGTCACTGGCCAGCTGGACCTGGTAGCCGTTGAACTCCAGGGACCGCCGGAGCGACTCACGGACGGCGCGGTCGTCGTCCACCACAAGGATGCGCATGGCGCTAGTTTTACGCAGCGTGCTGAGACCCGCCTAAGAACACACGCAGAACTCACAAAGGATTTCTCACTCGGGACCCCGCGCGACCGGCGCGTTCCAGCGCCGCCAGAGCGCGACCATCCTGACGGAAACCACGACGGCGGCCGCGACGACGGTCACCGGGCCGCCGGGCAGTCGCACAGCGTGACCGACGGCGACGAGCGCCGAGCCGGCCAGCGCGGCCACGGCGTAGATCTCCTTCCGCAGGACGAGCGGGATTTCCCGGAGCAGCAGATCCCGCACGGCCCCGCCACCGATGCCGGTCGTCATCCCGATCAGACACGCGGCGTAGACGGTGGCGCCGGCGTTGAGCGCGATGGTCGTCCCGGCGGTGGCGAAGACACCGAGCCCGAGCGCGTCGGCCAGGAGAACGCCCCGCCGCAGCCGCGCGACCTGCGGGTGGAAGACGAAGACGGCCAGCGCGGTCCCGGCGCAGACGGCGAGGTAGGGCCAGTTCCGCAGCGTCGTGGGCGGGTGGATGCCGAGCAGGACGTCCCGGATGACCCCGCCGCCGAGAGCGGTGGTGAGCCCGACCACGACGACGCCGAAGACATCGAGCCGCGCCCGCACCGCGGCGAGCGCCCCGGACGCGGCGAAGGCGACGAGCCCGACGAACTCCAGCGCCGTGAGCAGCATTTATTGGTCGAGCAGCCCACCGCGGTAGGCCAGCAGAGCGGCCTGCACCCGGTTGGCGGCCCCGATCTTGGAGAGCACGGCGGAGACGTACCCCTTGACGGTGGCCTCCGAGAGGTGCAGCCGCCCCCCGATCTCGGCGTTGGAGAGGCCCTGCCCGATGAGCGCGACGACCTCGCGTTCCCGTTCGGACAGCGACGCGAGCAGCTTCCGGGCGGGCTGAGCAGCGCGTTGTTCGTCCCGGTGGGACTGAACCATCCGCGCGGCCACCCCCGGATCCAGCACGGCGCCCCCGCGCGCAAGGTCCCGGACGGCCCTGAGCAGCGCCGCGGGATCGATGTCCTTGAGGAGGAAGCCGTTGGCCCCGAGCCGCAGAGCGAGACTGACGTACTCGTCGATGTCGAAGGTGGTCAGCATGGCCACGGTGGGCGGATCCGGAAGGGCGAGGATGGCCCGGAGAGCACGAATGCCGTCGTCAGGGGCCCGCATCTTGATGTCGAGCAGGGCAACATCGGGGTGGTACCGCCGGGCGACCTCCACCGCGGATCTGCCATCGCTCGCCTCGCCCACGATCTCGATGTCCTGGGCCCCGGACATCATCGCGCGCAACCCCGAGCGCACCAGTTCCTCGTCGTCGGCGAACATGAGCTTGATCAACGAAGCCCTCCGCAACAGCCGGTGGGAGCGGCTCCCCGCGTCCCGTTAACGAAGGTTACCTACTGTTGTTCAGCAGTTCGAAACCAGACACGACCAGGTGAGGCACTGGTCCGTCCAGGTCAGGTCGGGTCCGCCGTCCGGCTGGGTGTATCCGCGATGTGGGAGACCCGTGAGAACCACTCACCTGGGTGACGACGAGAGTCGGGCGACCTCTTCGAACACTTCGGCCAGTTCGGCGATCCCCACCCGGTCCGGGTGACCCGAAGTGGTGATCGCTTCCGCCAAGTGCGCACGTTCGTCGGCGGGCACCTCGGCCAGCGTCGAAGCCGTCGCTTCCGGCCCGGCCGTCTCCAAGAGAACGAGGAACTGTTCGGTGACGCCGAGCAGCCCCTCACGGGCATCGAGGTCTTCGAGAGCCAGTTCTCCGCGCTCGACCAGCCACTGCGTCGCAATCGGACCCAATGCCGGGTCGACGCGTAGACCGTGGAGCACCGCGTCGCCGTCGTCGGACAGGGAATCGACGAGGATCCGGAGCATGACGGACGCCCGCGTGCGGAACGGGCACCTGCGGACGGCGTCCAGCAGCATCGGCAGTCCCGTGTCCCGGCCACCGTGCGCCGCCAGCCAGCCGTCGATCTCCGCTCCCGCCCAGTCTTCACTGAAGTGCTCCGAGACCCCGCCCAGGATGGCGGCGGGAGAGGCGCCGGCAAGCTCACCCACCAGTGGCGCGAAACGGCCTTCTTGCAGCAGCCGTTCCCGGACCGCCCAGGTCCCCAGCGGAGTGAGGGAGACCATCTCGAGCGAAGGCGCATCGGGAGCGGCCCGCAAGCGAGGCCTCGTGGTCAGCTCGACCGCTCCGAATTCGGCCAGGACGACGAGCAACCGGCGGAACTCGCCCATGAGCCCGTCTCGCCAGATCGCCTCGATCGACGGTTCGAGATCGACATAGACACTTTCGGCACAGGCCAGCCAGACACTCTCGGCGAGCCGGGCCACGGGCATCGGCTCGGGCAGGCCGTAAACCGCGTTGAGCACGTCCGGCAGCACGAAGTCGAGACAGTCGTCGAGCAACAGGGCGTAGTCGGGGCCCCAGCCGCTGTCCTTGACCAGCAGACCCCGGCCGGGAAGCGCGTCGAACGCCGTCCTCCACAGGGCGAGGGCGTTGTGGAGTAGTGGCGCCGCCTTCGCCACGCGGACCAGCTTGCCCTTGACGACCCGCACGATCCGCACGCGCTTCGCGAGTTCGAACAGGATGGCGAGGTTCGGCAGATCGGCACTGCTGCGGACCGGCTGGACCTCGCCACCCAGATCCCACTCGAGCCGATCACCGGTGTCCAGCAGCGGCACGAGCTGGCGCGCATCGGCGAGCTTCAGGGCACCGGTGCCGGTCAGCGCCCGGCCGTCACCCACCCACTCGACGAAGTTCCGCAGCTTGACCACGAGCGAAGAGCGCTCGGCGGCAGCGGCGAGTTCCGCCTCCGCAGGCAACGACACCGGCAGCTGCGGAAGCGCCCGTCCGGTCCGCTCACCGAGGTGCTTGCCGGCAAGCCCGGCGACCAGTTCGGCGTCGTACGGGTGCTGTCCCGCCCGCACCTCGGCGAGAAAGGCATTCATGGCCTCGGAGTCCGCGGGATCGACCCCGTTCCGCATGGCGGTCATCACCCAGTACTTGGCAATGCCGAAGTTGCGTTCATCGGCCATGGCGGCCGGAAACTCGGCCGCTGCCTCCCCGACGGCGTCCTCGAGCTCGGCGAGTGAGTCGCCGGCGGGATCGGCCAGCTCGGTCGCGTGCAGGTACCGGAGGAACAGGCGCAAGGTCTCGGGAAAGAGCACGGCGTCGTCGGCCTCGGCGGACAGAGTGCGCGGAGCGTAGGAGAGGAGGAAGTCCCGAACCAGCGCGGCAGTCCAGTAAGCGAGCCGCCCGTCAACCGAGGTGTGCCGGAACTCCAACGCCGACACGACGGCATACGGATCGACCTCCCACCCCTGCGCGGCCGCCCGGCCGGAGAAGCGCCGGACCAGCAGATCTTGCCCCGACTCGTAACCCTCGTGGTCGTCCTCGTCGTAGTAGGTCCGCACCCCGGCTCCCGTCTTGTCGACCGCCGAACACGGTAGCGCCGAGAACGACCCCGGCCGTGCCGGGATGACTCCCCCCGCCAATCGCCGCACCTCAGTTCACCACAACGAGTAACGCATCGTCACCGATCGCAGTATCGGTCCTGGGAGCTCGGCGCTCGTCCGCAGGCCCCACCACCCGGTGTGGCAACTGTCGGGTAACCTGTCCGAGGTAAGCAGGCCCTCGTAGCTCAGGGGATAGAGCACCGCTCTCCTAAAGCGGGTGTCGCAGGTTCGAATCCTGCCGGGGGCACAACAGCAACGACACAGGCTCTACTTTCAAGGTACACGTGTGCGTCCTACGCCCGTACGACAAACCGGACGGGCCTCAGCAGTAGCTCACGAGCCGCGTCAAGGTCCGCCAGCCGGGTTGCCAGCGTGGCCATCGCCAGGCGATGCGGCAGCGCATCGGAGAACTTCAGGCCGGCCAGTGCCCGCTCATCCACATCGGGCAAGCAGATGCGGTCGAGCGTCTCTTGTATGCCCGCGTTCCAGGATTCACGAGTCAAGTCCGCGCGCCCCTTGGGCCAAGGCGAAGCTGTCCCCGCTGACGCCCGGTGTCAACCAACGCGCTCGGCCGCCCCCATCAGTCCCCTCAACAAAACAGCGGCGACGCTTCCAATCGATCCAAGTCACTTTCCAACTCCGACCCCCAACAAGAGCAAACGGGGTCCATCCACATTTTCGGTTAGCAACCGCGCCTGAACTTGCGTTCGGTCCTCTGGGCCGATGAACATCAGATGTCCGTCGCGCTCGATGAATTCTTCGTCCAGAAGATGACGAAGAATAGGCTCGTTGCGCCGATCGAACGGCACATGGCTGTTCCACGCCTGCCCCCATTCGTCCCCGATCGCATGCTCCTGCAGGCACAGGGCGAAGAGCTGCTGAGCGACGAACACCCGGACGCCTCACGCATAGTCGCCAATGCCTGCTGTCACATTACGTAGTTACCTGCCGCGGTGCTGCGAGCCGCTCGGTGGCGACAGTGATCACCTGAATTCGGCCGCGCTGATCAGATGCCTGCCCGGTCGATGCGCTCGATGAGGCTGGGTTTGCGCGCGTGTGTCTGCCGCAGTGCGTTGACGCGGGAGGCGAACACGTCGTCGCGGTCCTCGCGCTCGGCGAGCGCTTGGAGATCGGTGAGCAGAGTGATCGCGGCGTCGTAATCGGCCGGTTTGCGGGTGGCGATCAGCGCGTCGACACGCGACCACGCGGCGTCTCCTTCGTCGGCAAGCCTGTCGAGTCGTCGCTCGCGAGCCCGGGACCGGGCTTGTTCCCGGTGTGCCTCTTCGTCGGCACGTTCGAGGGCCAGGCGACGCTCGCGGTCGGCCCGCCGGCGCGCTGTGGCGTCGAGCAGGTCGGCCACGGTCCGGCGGACCGGGCGGGTGATGGCCGGAGCGGTGTCATCGCGGTAGCGGCGCAGCACCTCCATCCGCACCCGCCTGGCCTCTCCCAGCACGACCCGGGCCAGGAGCCGGTCCTTTTCGGCGGCAGGCAGACGGCTCACCCAGCCGGCGAGATCATCGGGATTTTCGGTGGTGTCCTCCAGCGGCGGAGACGCCTCGGCCACTGTGGCGAGGAGGTCGTCGTCGACGCGCAGGAAGTCCGCGAGCGCTCGCTGCGACGCAGTGAGAGTGCTCAACCCGGCCGGAACCGGCGGTTCGAGATCGTCGTCGGCGTCGCGGTCGAAAACGTCCTCGTCGCGCTCCCAAGCGCCGTAGGCCGCCAGCCAGGCGAGGTAGAGCGGCCGGAGGTCACCCGCGGCGAGTTCCGCGCGAACTCCGACGATCCCCGATAGCAAGCTCTCGGGGTCGTAGTCGAAGTCGAACTCACCGACGTCGTCCTCGCTCGTGAAGTCGAGCACGATGAACTCGCCCGTGACCCAGGCGCTCGCCGCGTGGCCGACGCAGTAGTCCTCGACGACGTCCGGGTCAAGCAGATCACGGGGCAGGCGGAACATCACGTGGTGGGTACCCCAGTTCGCGACGTACAGATGCGCGTCGTAGTACCGCTCCATCAGACGGCGCGGGTCACCCTTGAAGTCGCCCCAGTGGTACTCGTTCACGAAGCTGGTGGCGCTGATCCTCGCCCGAGTGGACAGGGACCTGACCTCGGCTTGCTCGCCGTCGTCCAGTGGCCGGTCGATCGCCAGGAACTCGTAGTACTGATATTCGCTCACGGCTCGTCCAGTTCCTCGGCGCCGGTGAACGGCTTCGCCCGGAAACTCGAATCGTCGCCCAAGTGGAAAAACAGATGTCCCTCGATCGTGTCGTCGTCGACCAGGACCGCCCAGCCGCGGCCGCTGACCTGGTCGCCCTCGTCGACGCCTTCCCAGGAGAACTCGACGCCGGGCAGGCCGCCCCGCTCGACCGTGCGGCAGTCCAGCCAACCTTCGACAGCGATGAAGCCGAGCCGACCTGTACCGTCACGGGCGAATTCGATGAGACCCGGCTCGACCAGGTCGATCGCGTCACGATCCCAGCCGCTCATGCTGATGATGCGCCACCGGCCGAGCAGCCCGGCCGGGGGTTTCCGGACATTGCGTGCCACGAGGCGGCAGGGTAACGACCGCGGCTAGCATCGCCGACGAGCCCCACGACCTCCGAGAGCCGATGGATTTCGACGACCTTGACTTCCTGCGCCGCAACGACCCGGCGTGGCGGTTGCTGCGCGCCGACAACGCGCCGCTGGTGCTCGGGTTCCTCCGAAAGGTCTTCGTCGACGACAATGTCCGGTCGATTTCGGCCACCGAGCTGGCAGGCCGTCTCGACGACGAGCTGTACGCGCTCAACGAGCGGCTCGGCGAAGGCACCTTTCCCAAGGCGGCCAAGGCCTACCTGGACGACTGGGCGGCATCGGCGAACGGGTGGTTGCGCAAGTACTACCCGACCGGTTCCGATGAGGTGCACTTCGATGCGACTCCGGCGGTGGAGAAGGCGCTGGCCTGGGTCGATTCGCTCCAAGCGCGCTCATTCGTGGGTACCGAGTCGCGCCTGAACACGATCTTCGAGCTGCTGCGCCAGATGGCCTTCGGGGCGGAGACCGATCCGGATGTCCGGTTGGCGGAGCTGCGCCGGCGGCGCGCCGAGGTCGATACCGAGATCAATCGGGTGGCTGGCGGTGACTTCACTGTCCTCGACGGCTCGGCCCAGCGGGACCGCTACCAGCAGTTCGCCGCGACCGCGCGGGAGCTGCTGGCCGACTTCCGCGAGGTCGAGGCCAACTTCCGCGGGCTCGACCGGGAGCTTCGGGCACGCATCGCCGGCTGGGAGGGCAGCAAGGGGCAGCTGCTCGACGAGGTGGTCGGCAACCGGACCACCATCGCCGACTCGGACCAGGGACGCAGCTTTCAGGCGTTCTACGACTTCCTCCTGTCGCACGAGCGGCAAATCGAGCTCACCGAACTGCTCGAGAAGGTGCAGTCGCTGGACGCCGTCGGCGAACCCGACCCGCGCATGCGGCACATCCACTACGACTGGCTCGACGCGGCCGAACGCACCCAGGCGACCGTGCGATTGCTGTCGGAACAGCTGCGGCGGTTCCTCGACGACCAGGTGTGGCTGGAGAACCGCCGGGTGATGGACATCCTGCGCAGCATCGAGTCGTCGGCGCTCAAGCTCCGCGAGCACCCCGCGCCGGACCTCACCTGCGAACTCGACGGTACGGCCCCGGTCATCGCGTTGCCGATGGAACGTCCGCTCTACACCCCGAAGGAGAAGGTTCCGCTGGACAGCGCCGGCATCGCCGCGGCCGACGAGGACCTCGACGCCTCCGCGCTCTTCGAACAGGTGTACGTCGACCGTGAGCGACTGTGCGGCATCGTGCGTGGGGAACTGCGCGAACGTGCCCAGGTCGGGCTGGGCGACGTCCTGCGGCGGCGACCGCTCGAACAGGGCATGGCCGAGCTGGTCGGCTACCTTTCCTTGAGCGACCCGATCTTCCAAGTCGTCTTCGACGAGAAGACCCGTGAACAGGTGCGCTGGACCGACGACGCCGGCGTGGAGCGGGTCGCGACCATACCGAGGGTGACGTACACCCGCACCGCGAGCGGCAACGGTTCTGTCGGTGGGCGCCTTTAGCATGGGCGGCGTGTCCACATCGTTGCGCCGGGACGAGCTCGACCTGCCGCTGGTCATCACGCACCTCATGAAGGGGGTGGTCTACGCGGACAGCCACGAAAAAGCGTGGCGCCACCTGTTGCCCCTGCAAGCCCAGGTGCGTGATTACGTCGGTGTGATGGGCCTGACCGTCATCATCGATGAAGCGGAGGGTTACGCCTTCCTGCGCTCGAAGCCGGACGACGAGGAGGAAGACGGGAAACTACCGCGACTGATCCCGCGGCGCGCGCTGTCCTTCCACGTGAGCCTCATGCTGGCCCTGCTGAGGAAGAAACTCGCGGAGTTCGACGCGTCCGGCGCCGACACGCGACTGATCCTCACCCGGGAGCAGCTCGTCGAGATGGTGCGGATGTTCCTGCCCGAGAGCAGCAACGAGGCACGTCTGGTGGACCAGATCGACGCCCAGCTCACCAAGATCGTCGAGCTCGGTTTCCTGCGCCGGATCACCGGTCAGGAGGCCGCGTACGAGGTGCGGCGCATTCTCAAGGCGTTCGTGGACGGGCAGTGGCTGGCCGAGTTCGACCAGCGGCTCGCCGAGTACGCCGGGCAACTCGGCGGCAGAGAGGATCAAGACTGATGGGCGGCCTCTTCAGCGCGGCCGGACTCGACACCGAGGCGGCCGAGCTCGCCGGTTACCGGCTGGAGCGCCTCGAGGTCTACAACAACTGGGGCACCTTCGACCAACGGGTGTGGACGTTCCATCCCGCGGGGCGCAACAGCCTGCTGACCGGCGACATCGGCTCGGGCAAGTCCACCATCGTCGACGCGATCACCACGTTGCTCCTGCCCGCCCATCGCATCTCCTACAACAAGGCGGCAGGGGCCGAGGCGAAGGAGCGGCACCTCCGCTCGTACGTCCTCGGTTACTACAAATCCGAGCGCAACGAGGCGACCGGCGCCTCGCGACCGGTCGGACTGCGAGACCGCCGGTCGTTCTCGGTCATCCTCGGTTCGTTCACCAACCGCGGCTACGACTCGACGGTCACCTTGGCCCAGGTGTTCTGGTTTCGCGACGCGTCCGTCGGTCAGCCGGACCGGTTCTACGCGACCGCCGACCGGGACTTGACGATCGCGGGCGACTTCGCCGGCTTCGGCGGGGACATCGCGGTGCTCAAGCGGAGGCTGCGCAAACAAGAAGTCCGCGTCCACGACCACTTTCCCGCTTACAGCAAGGACTTCTGCCGACGGCTCGGCATCGACTCCGAGCAGGCGATGGAACTGTTCCACCAGACCGTTTCGATGAAGTCGGTCGGCAACCTGAACGATTTCGTCCGCTCCCACATGCTGGAGCCGTTCGACGCCGCCGACTGGACCAATCGGCTGGTCGACCACTTCGAAGACCTGACCAAGGCGCACGAAGCGGTCCTCAAGGCACGTACCCAGCTCACCCTGCTGGAACCGCTGCTCGCCGAGTGTGACGCTTACGACGAGCTCGACGCGCGGATCACGGCCGGCAAGGCCGCGCGCGAAGCCCTTCGGTTCTACTGCGCGGATCGCAAGGCGGCCTTGCTCGGCGACCGGCTGACCGCGCTCGGCGATCAGATCAGTGCACAGCAGAATGCTCTCGCGGGCGCGGAGATCGAACTGGACCGGCTGCGCCGGAAGGAGCGGGACCTTGAGATCCAGCGCGCCGGCCGCGGTGGCGACCGGATCAGCCAGCTCGAAGCCGAGATCGCCGCCGAGGAGAAGGAACGCGACCGGCGGAAGGAACAGGACGACCGCTATCGAGCACTCCTGACCGCAGCCCGCCTGCCCGCGGTCGCCGACCCTGCGCAGTTCACCGCCCGGCAGCGTGCCGTTGCCGAAATGCGGGGTTCTCTCGACCAGGAACAGGCCGATCTGCAGAACCAGCTCACGGACCTCACCGTCGAACGCCGCGATCTCGATGCCGAAGCCGCGGAGCTCAACACGGAGCTGCTGAGCTTGCGGGAGCGGCGCAGCAACATTCCCAAACGCAGCCTGGACGTGCGGGAGGCACTGTGCGCCGCCCTGCGGGTCGACTCTGCCGAGCTGCCCTTCGCCGGCGAGCTCATCCAGGTGCGCGCGGACTGCGCCGCCTGGGAAGGCGCCGCCGAGCGCCTGCTGCACAGCTTCGGGTTGTCGATGCTGGTCTCCAGCGAGCACTACGACGCCGTTTCCGAGTGGATCAATGACCGGCACCTCGGTATCAAGCTCGTCTACTACCGGGTGCCCGAACGGCTGGGACAAACTCCGTCCCCGCCGCTGTCGGAGCAATCATTGTTCACCAAGCTGGAGATCAAGGACTCGCCGTTTTCGGCGTGGCTGGATCGTGAGCTGACCCACCGCGCCGACTACGAGTGCGTGGACACCATGACCGGCTTCCGGCGGGCCGCGAAGGCCATCACCCGGGCCGGGCAGGTCAAGGGTGCTCGCGGCAGGCACGAAAAGGACGACGCCCGCCGGATCGACGACCGCCGGCACTACGTACTGGGCTGGGACAACCAGGCCAAGATCGACGCGCTGCTCGACCAGGCGAATCGTCTTCAGCTTCAGCTGCGTGGCCTGGACGGCCGGACGCAGACGGTCAAAACCGAGCTGAGCGCCAAGGGCAAACTCGCCACCACGCTGACCATGCTGGAACAGTTCGGCGGGTTCACCGAGATCGACTGGCAGGCGTCGGTGAACCGCATTGCCGAACTCGCCGGCGAAAAGAGCCGCCTGGAACAGCAGTCGGACGAGCTGAAACGGCTGACCGCCGAACTGGAAGCCGCCGGCAGGCAGATCAAGGCGGCAGAAGAGGCCAAAGGGGCGGCCCAGACAGAGCTCGGAAATCTTGGTGGCCAGCGCAAAGCCGCGGAAAAGCAGCTACGCGAAACGAAGACCATGCTGGACGAGCCGGCGGCTGCGACCACGCGAGCGTCTTTTCCTCTCGTTGCCCAGCGCGTCGGTTCCAGAAGCCTGGCCACTCCGGAAGACTGCGACGCGTGCCGCATCGAGGTGAACGACGAGATCACCACGGAGATCGATCGGCTCACCGGCAGGCAGAACAAGGTCGCGGCGCGGATCGTCGGAAAGATGAGCGACTTCCGCAAGGCGTACCCGCTGGAAACCGAGGAGTTCGACAACTCGATTCAGTCCGTGGGCGAATACCGCGCGCTGCACGACCGGATAGCGTCCGACGACCTGCCCCGGTTCGAGGCCGAGTTCAAGACCTACCTCAACACCAACACCATCCGCGACATCGCGGGATTCCATTCGCAGCTGACCAAGCAGGCCGAGCTGATCAAGCAGCGGATCGAGACCATCAACGACTCGCTGGTCGACATCGACTACAACCCCGGCCGGTTCATCCGGCTCGAGCCGCATCCCACGGTGAACGTCGAAATCCGTGACTTTCGGAAGGATCTTCGGGAGTGCACCAGCGGATCGCTCGGCGGCGACGACTCGAACCAGTACTCCGAGCAGAAGTTCCTCCAGGTGAAGTCCCTGATCGAACGGTTCCGCGGGCGCGAAGGGCAAACCGAACCGGACCGGCAGTGGACCCGCCGGGTCACCGACGTGCGCAATTGGTTCACGTTCTCTGCCTCCGAGCGGTGGCGCGCCGACGACACCGAGCACGAGAACTACACCGACTCAGGCGGCAAGTCGGGCGGCCAGAAGGAGAAACTCGCCTACACGATCCTCGCTGCCTCGCTGGCCTACCAGTTCAAGCTCGACTGGGGCGTGAGCAAGTCGAAGACGTTCCGGTTCGTCGTCATCGACGAGGCGTTCGGCCGCGGTTCCGACGAGTCGACCCGCTTCGCGCTCGGCCTCTTCCAGCGGCTCGGGCTGCAACTGCTGATCGTGACGCCGTTGCAGAAGATCCACGTCATCGAGCCGTACGTCGCCGCGGTCGGGTTCGTGGACAACAAGACCGGTGACAGCTCGCGGTTGCAGACCCTGACCATCGAGGAATACCAGCAACGCCAGCTCGCGCACGCTCTCGGCGCCGCATCCGATCAGGGCGCGTGACGCGGTGCCGACCGGCTGGACCACGCCCGGTGACGTGCTGGGGAAACTGCGGCGACGATGGGATCGCGGCGAGTTCCTGGCCCAGCTCGCCGCAGGAAACCCATGGGAACCGCTGGCGATCGGATTGCGGGGTCCGAGCGCTCAGGACACCGCTGAGCACCTCGACCGCGCACGCGCTTGGATAGACCAGTGGCAGCGGCTCAGGCACCTTCGTGTCGAGACGAGAACGGTCGGCGGCCGGGTCGCCGGAACGAACGAGATCCCCAGCCGGATCTGGGTCGACTCCTACGAACAGCTGTGGGCTTTTCTCGGCGTGCGGCCGGACGTGCGCGCGTTCACCACCCTCCTGGAAGCGACGCGGTCCCGGGCCCCGGTCGTCGCGGACTGGATGTCCGCCAAGCCGATGGAAGTGCTCAAGCACCGGGATGAGTGGCCCCGGCTGGTCGACACCGCGTTGTGGATCGAGGCTCATGCACGTCCTGACATGTACGTCCGGCAGGTCGACGTGCCCGGCGTCGACACCAAGTTCATCGAGCGGCTCCGCACTATTCTGGCTGCGCTCCTGGACTGCCTGCTCCCGGAACACCGCATCGACCGCACGTGCCCACCGTCGGACTTCGCCGGCCGGTACCTTTTCCGCAAGAAGCCCGCGTACGTCCGGTTCCGCCGCTTGTCCGCCGGTCACGGATTCAGCGAGGTGGCCGTGCGGGTGCCCGAACTGGCCGCGGCGCCGCCCGCGGAACGCACGGTGTTCGTCGTGGAGAACGAAATCACCTACCTGGCGTTCCCACCCGTCGAGAACGCGATCGTGATCTTCGGCGAGGGATATGCGGCTTCCCGGCTGCAGCCACTCGAGTGGCTGGCCGGCAAGAATCTCATCTACTGGGGTGACATCGACACCCACGGCTTCGCGATCTTGAACCGGGTTCGCCGCTCGTTCGAAGACACCCGGTCCATGCTCATGGACCGGGCCACGCTCCTAGCCCATGAGGGACAATGGGTCAGCGAACCCAATCCCACCAGCGAACACCTCGAAGCGCTCTTGCCGGATGAGGCAAGCCTCTACACCGATCTCGTGGAAGATGTGCTGGGCAGATCCGTGCGGTTGGAGCAGGAACGCGTCTCGTACGCAGCCATCCAAGGTGCCTACCGTTGTTACACTGAGTAACTCTTCGGCATGCTCGGCCAGCCACCTCACTACATGCAATCAATTCTGGGACGCTCTGGACCATACCCATCGATCGGCGCCGGGCCGTCGATGCCGTGATCGCTGCGCTCACCGCAGTAGGGATTACGGCTGCAACGTGGACGGTTTCACCTGCTCGCCGCCGATCGGATTGTGGCGGCCGCCCGCGAAGTGCTCCGCGAGCAAGGCTGGAGCTGGCTCGATCTCCGTGGCCATCTGCACCTTTCCGGCCCAGGTGTCCTCGTCGATACCGCAGTCCCTGCAGCACCTGACTTCCCACGCCCGGTCGACCTGTTCGCCGGCAAGGTCACACTAGAAGTTGTCTGCGCCCTGCTTCTCAACCCGAAACATCCAGGTTGCGTCCGCCAACTCGCACGGGAACTCCGCCGGTCACCCAGTTCGGTCTCTGCTGCGATGAACTCTCTACGAGAGGCTCAGCTCATCGATTCCGACAGTCTTCCGGTCACTCCGGAGCTGTTCTGGGAGACGGCGAGCGCCTGGCGACCAGCACGAACAACGGTGGCGCGTGTGGCGCTCCTTGACGACCCCACGATCGCAAGTGCGTTGCACACTGGCTGGGATGAGCCGACGACCGGCGTCGGCTGGGCCTTGACAGACACGATGGCTGCTGCCGCCTTCGGCGCTCCCGCTGGCGTCCGGACCGACTATCCGTCAGACTTCTATGTCCCCGACGCGACGACGGCCCACCGGGCCGAAGCCCTCTTGGGCGTGCCGACATCGGAAGCCGCTCGCGGGGCGACCATCCGGATCGCGCCGGTGCCTCAGGTGTGTTCCTTGAGGTTTCCAGCATCGCCAGACGGGCCACCGTGGCCGCTGGCACATCCACTTTTCGTGGCTCTCGATCTGGCCGCCGACCCCGGCCGCGGCCGGGAGATCCTCGAAGGCTGGAACCCACCGCAAGAGGTAGCGCGTGTCTGGTGACCAACCCCGGGTAACGGACCTCTTCGGTCCGGTCACGACGTCGCTGGTCGAGGCGCTCCCGGAGATCGAGCGGCGACTCGATCGGAGAATCACCCGTGGTCGGCGGCCTCGCCGTCCTGTCCCGTCTCGGTTCCGCCGCGCATCGGGTGACCAGTGATGTCGACACGGTCAACCGACGGCTCGGCGGCGAACCAGGCCAGCTCGATCTCCTGCTCGCCACCGGGGCGACCGCAATCGACGAATCGGGCGCAATGGTCACCACGCATCCATTACTACCAACTTCACGGCGACTATCAAGCGCGCGTCAGCCAGAAACAGACAATCCAACCACGGGGATTTCTCCGGCCGTGGTGGGCTGTCGCTGGGGCAGCTCACCACGGTTGGTCTTGAACGAGGACCGGGCCACAAAGCCCTACCTCGCTGATCGGCGACCACCCTGCCGGCGACGTTCAGCAAAGTGGGGCCCGGGCCAGGTCTATTCCCACCCTTCGCCAGTCCCGCGGAGCTCGAATGGTTCTCCGCATTCCCGCGCCCTCAGATCGAGTCGAAGAAGCTAGTGTGCACGGTGACCTGCTCGACCAGTTCGGTGGAGATGCCCAGTTTGTGCTCGCGAAGGAGCTCCACCAGTTCCTCGCCGTCGATGAGGTCGAGCGGTGGAGCGCCGTCGCGGGTGGCTTCTGCACGAGCCGCCGAGGTGAACGTTCCGGTGGTGATGAGCAAGCCCTTCTCGCCTCGGCCGATCATTGCTCCGCGGAAGTCGCGGACCTGTGAAGATCCGACCGAACCGACATAGCGCTTGCATTGGAAGAAGACGGGGAACGAGACCAGCGACATGCGGTAGGTCCCCACGCCGTCGATCCCGCCGTCGCCGGTGCGGCCGGTGACGGCGACGTTGATGAATCCGGCTTGGCGCAGGAGGCGTTGGCATAGCCGCTCGAAAGCGTCCGGCTTCATCGCTTGGAGCGCGGCCAGCGCCGTAGCCTGCCAGGCGTGTTCGGCATCGTCGTCGCCATCGAGAACGGCCTCGACCTCGTCGGCTGTGTCGGCGGAGAAGGACGCGCCCTCCGGCACGGCGCTCTTCTTACGATCACGCGCGTGCATCACGCGGCGGCGCTTGACCTCCGCCTCGTCGACTTCCTTGCCGTCCTTGGTCAGCGCCCACACGCCACGGCTGACGGTTTCGACCAGACCGCGTTTCTTCGCCATCGTGCGAGCCCAGCGCAACCGGTACGGAAGCTCCAGCCCGTTGCGACCGTCCAATTGCTGCTGTTCATCGGTGAAGCCTTCGAGCTCGGCGACCTTGTCGTCTATCTCGTCGATCCGCCCCGAGCCGCCCAGCTCTCGCAGCGCGCACACGACCGGCCAGACCAGCGAGCGCGCCGACGGAATCTCCACGTCTGTACCTGCGATGGTCACCGATCAAGCTTCCCGGTTCCTCGATCCTCCAGTGCGGTCGTCCATCGTCGCACGGGTGCTCACCGGTCCTCCGCCCACCGGGCCCCGTACACCAGCCCGGGGGTGAGGTGGCGGAACTGCAGGTGGACCTCCCCCGCCGCGTCCACCTGCAGCTTTCGTCCCCGGTAGCCCGGGTCCTGGACGTCCCTCTCGAACGCTCCGTCCAGTGCCAGTACCTCCGGTGGGGCCTTCTTTCCGAACCGCAGGCGCAGATCGAATACTTCGCACCGGTGCCGGGGGACGAAGACCATCCGGGACGGCGGCTCCACCGGGAACACCGCCGCGAACTCCCACGAGCCGCCGCGGGGTAGGGGTGCTGGTAGGTCCATTGTTCCCGAAGAAGACAGCTTTCCGCCGTACAGCACCATGCCCTCCGTCGAAGGAACCGCCAGGTCGAACGTCCGGAGTCCGTCCTGGTCGGCCACCACTCGGTGTTGCTCGAACACGCACGGTTCCTCGATCACCAGCGCCAGCGTCAACGATGCCGTGTGCCAGCGGCCCGGGGCCGGCGGGGACAGCGGTGTGGCCAGCTCGGCCAGCAACTCGATCGCCTCGTCCACGCGGCGGCGGACCGTGCGCGGGTCCCGGTCGACGCGCTCTGCCGCCCACTTGACTCTTTCCTGGTACAGCGGCTGGCGGGCCTCCGGTGTGATCGCGAAGGCCGCCAACGCCGCCAAGCGGAGGTCCTCCGGCAACTGCTCCGCCAGCTCCGACAGCCTGCCGGACACCTTGGCGCGGATCGCCACCATTCCGTCCGCTTCCACCACTCCGCACGCCGCCCGCAGGCACGGGCCCACCCGGTCGTGGAGCCTGCTCGCCTGCAAGCCGCGGCCCTTCCGCACCGTCTTCAGCTCCGCCACCAGCTCAGCGCGCTCCACCGGCTTCTCCTTCAGTGCGTTTCCATGGCAACCCCTTTGCGCGCCCCCGTGCCGACAGGGTGCGGTCGGCCGGTGGACGGGAAGTGGACAGAACGTGCATCACCGAGGCGATCAGCGCCGTGCCCATGCGGACGCCGTCGCGGCTCAAATACGTGCGGAACGTTCCGATGCGGCCCAGCGCCTCCTCGTCCGCGTCGCCCAGGCCGAACGTCACCACCCGGGGACACCGCGGCCACGCCGGGTCCGCCAGCGACGCGTACGCCGACGGCCAGGTCACCGGGTCCGTCGGCTGGCCGTCGGACAGGAAGAACACCAGGGGGCGGTGGACGCGGACGCGGTGGCGGCGCAACACCGAGACCTCGCGGTCGATCTCGGCGCGCAGGAAGGTGAACACCGGCCCGAAGTTGCTGCCCGCGCACGGACCGGGTTCCGGCAGCTCAGCGAGGTCGTCCATCGGCAGCAGCGACTGGACCACCCGCGGCCGCTCGCCGAACCCCACCACGCTGCAGAACACGCGGCCGGCCACCGACGCGTCCGCGTGGACGGCGCCGCGGAACTCGCGCAACCCCGCGTTGAGCTCGTCGATGTGGTCGGTCATCGACAGCGAAACGTCGCAGGCCACGTAACACGGCAACACGTCGGACCCCATATTCGTTTCTCCTTCACCCCTGGTCGACCGGCGGAGTGTGCCAACGCCTTGTGCACCGAACGTGGAAGAAATGCGGATTCGCGAAACCCGGACGGCCGATTGCGCGACATCAAAAGAGGACAGCAAGCTGACGCCGGGGAGGCCGCGTGGAGTTTCGGATGCTCGGCCCGCTGGAGGCGTGGCACGACGGCGTGCCGGTGCCGCTGGGCGACCAGCAGCAGCGGTTCGTCCTCGTCGTGCTCCTCCTGCACGCCAACAAGCCCGTCACGCCCGCCCGGCTCGCCGAGATCGTCTGGGCCGATCGCGAAGCCAAACCCACCCTGGTGCGCAGCTACATCAAGCGGCTGCGGGACGTCGTCGGGGACGCGACCATCGAGACCACCCCGACCGGCTACCTGCTGCGGATCGCCGACGACCAGCTCGACACCGCCCGCTTCAACCGGCTGCGCGCCGAAGCCGCGGACGTCCGCGCCGACGACCCCCGCCGGGCGATCGCGCTGCTGCGCGAGGCCGCCGGGCTGTGGCGTGGGAAGTTCCTCGAAGACATCGACATCGACCGCGTCGGCGGGCCCGAGGTCATCTCGCCGGACGAGAGCTACCCGGACGTCGTCGGTGACCTGGCCGAACTCGAGCTCGAATCCGGCGACCACCGCTCGGCGCGCGACCGGCTGCGGCCGCTCGTCCAGGCCGATCCGGCCAGCCAGAAGCACGCCGAACTGCTGATGCGCGCGCTGCTCGCCGGCGGCGACCGGGTCGCGGCGCTGCGCGTCTTCCACGGCACCCGCGACGCCCTCACCGCGCTGCGGATGGCGCCCGGGCCGGTGCTGCGCAAGCTCGCCGCGCGCGCCGAACAGGGCGATCCGCCCAGTTCGCTGCCGTCGCGGCCCGGCGGGTTCACCGGCCGGACCGGCGAAATCGCCGCGATCGAGGCGGCTGCCGCGGCCGGGCGGCGCGCGGTCTGGGTCAGCGGTGCGCCCGGCGTCGGCAAGACCGGGCTGGTCGTCGAGGCGGCCCACCGGCTCCGCCGCCGGTTCCCCGACGGCCAGCTGCTCGCCCGGCTGAACGGGTTCACCCCCGGTGTCGAGCCGGCCGACGTCGGCGACGCCCTCACCGAGCTGCTGGTCGAACTCGGCGTCCCCGCCGAGCAGATCCCGGCCACCGTGGGCCGGAAAGTGACGCTCTACCAGGCGACGCTGTGGGGCACGCGCACGCTCGTCGTGCTGGACAACGCCGCGTCGCCGGAGCAGATCCGGCCGCTGCTGCCGGAGGCGGACGGCTGCCTGGCCGTCATCACCAGCCGGCGGATGGGCGACGCCGACACCGGCGAGCCTCTCCGGCTCTCGCCGTTGCCCCCGGAGGAGGCCGCCGAGCTGTTCCACGTGCTCGCCGGGCCGTCGCGGCTGCGCGGCCGGGCCGCCGACGTCGACGCGGTGGTCCGGCGGTGCGGCTGCCTGCCGATGCCGATCCGCGTGGCGGCCGCGCTGTTCCGGCGGCACGACCGGTGGCCGCTGGAGCACCTGCTGCGCCTGCTCGAGGAGAACGGGCCGTGGGGTGAGGCCGACGGCATCGCCGCCGTCCGGGTGTCCTACCGGCAGCTCGGCGAGCCGCAGCGCACCTTGTTCCGGCTGCTCGGCAGCCTGCCCGGCCCGGACGTGGACGTCGCGGGCGGCGCCGCGCTGGCCGGCTGCGGCGTCGCCGAGGCGCGAGCGCTGCTCGACGACCTCCACGAGGTCAGCTTGCTGGAGGAGGCCGCGACCGAGCGCTACCAGATGCTCGACCCGCTCAAGGAGTTCGCCGCCGAAGAGCCGGCCCCCGAGCCCGCGCTGGTGCGGCTGCTCGACTACTACCTCGTCACGCTGGCGGCCGCGGTCCGCGCCGCCTACCCCTTCGACCGGGCTCAGCTGCCGTCGACGACGGACCGGTCCTGCGCGGTGACGCCGGGCTTCGCCGACGCCGATGCCGGGCTACGGTGGATCGTCGCCGAACGCGACAACCTCGTGGCCGCCATCCGCTACGCCGCCGCGCACGCGCTGCCCGAGCACACCTGGCGGCTGGCCGTGCTGCTGTGGCGGTACTTCAACACGACGAACCAGTTCGAAGACTGGATCGGCACGCTCGAACTCGCCTGGAAGATCGTCGCCTCCGACGCGGGCAACGACTACGGCCAGGCGCACGTCCTGCTGCGGCTGGCCACCGCGCACGACCGGCGCGGGCAGCTCGCCGAGGCGCTGGAACTCGCCGCCCAGGCGCTACCCAAGTGGCGCCGCCTCGGCGACCCGCGCGGCGAGGCGGCGACGCTGTGCGCGCTCGCCATCCCCACCATGGAACTGGGCCGGCACGACCAGGCGATCGCCCACCTCGAGGCCGCGCTGGCCAAGTACGAGCAGACCGAGGACCGCCGCGGCGAAGCCCACGCGCTGGGCATGCTCGGCTACCTCAACGAGCTCCACGGCAACCTCCAGGTCGCGTTGCGCCAGCACGAATCCGCCGCGCGGATGCTGCGCGAGATCGGCCACGTCCAGGGCCTGGCGCACACGCTGAACAACCTCGGCTCGGTGCAGGAACGGCTCGGTCTGCTCACCGAAGCGCTGGCCAGTTACACGGAGGCGCACGGGCACGCCGCCGAAGTCGGCGATCACTGCGTCGAGGCGTACGCGCTGAACAACCTCGGGAACGTGCACCGGCAGCGCGGCCGGTACGCCGAAGCCGTCCGCTACCACGACAAGGCCCGCGAAGTGGCGGCGAACGTCCCGGACGCGGACCTGCGCACCCAGCTGTACCTCGACCGCGGCGCGACGGCGCTGGCCCGCGGCGCCCGGCAGGAAGCCCTCACCGCCGGCAAGTCCGCTCTGGACCTGGCCGACGGCAGCGGCAACCGCGCCTACCGGGCCCGCGCCCACCGCGGCGTCGCCGAAACGCTGCACGCGATGGGCGACCACGAAAGCGCCGTCACGCACTGGGCCGCGGCCGAGGACGAGTTCGCCGAGCTCGAGCTGCCGGAAGCCGGCGAAGTGCGCGAAGTGCGTTCGGCGTTGAGCTGCGCCTGCGCGCCGCGGTGAGCCGTGAGTGGCGGCGCCACTCACGGCCGCGGGTTCCTCAACCGTGCCAGGGGTTGCCGTCGGTGGTGGGGGTCGGCGTCGGCGTGACGACCGGGGCGGCCGGCGCCCCGCCGTCGTCCGCGGACGCGGTGGTGGCGCCGATCAGCGGCAGCGCGGCGAGCGCGCAGACGGCGAGCACCGGACCGGCGATTTTGACCAGCTTTTTGGACATGGCGAATCCCTCCTCGGGAATGGTGATTTGATCCGGGCGCTTCGGAGAATTCCGCGCCCACCACCGAGGATTCGCGCCGCCGCATTCAGCGACAAGGGGTTTCCTGTTTCATAAACGAACAGGAAACAGCGAGCGCTCCGGCCAAGAGCACGCCCGCGGCCGTGAACAGCGCGATCGACGTCGTCGTCGCGGCCGACAACGCACCCAGGATCGCCACCCCGAGGGCCGCGCCGGTCTGGCGGGAGGCGTTCAACGCGCCGCCCGCGATGCCGGTCAGCTCGGGCGGGGCCGCCGTGACCACCATGGCCAGCAACGACGGGATGGCCAACGAGACGCCGAAGCCCAGCAGGGCCAGCGCGGCCACCGACAGCGCCGCCGACGTCGTGGCCGCCTGGAGCAGCGCGCCTCCGGACATCAGGGCGAAGCCCGAAACCGCCGGGATCCGCGGGCCGGAACGGGCCACCAGCCGGCCGGTGAAAATCGGGTTGAACGCCGTCGGGATCGTCAGCGGCAGGAAGGCCAGCCCGGTTGTCGACGGCGGATATCCGCGGGTTTTCTGGAAATACAGCGACAGCACGAACAGCACCCCGGACAACCCGAAGTTCACGATCGCGCCGGCCGCCAGCCCGAGCGGGAACGCGCGGACGCGGAACAGGCGGGCCGGGAGCATCGCCTCCGGGTGACGCTGGGACCGCACGAACACCGCGGCCGCGGCGACGGCGAGCACCAGGGCACCCCACGACCGCTCGATCAGCGCGTATGTCAGCGTCGACAAGGAGACGACCGCCGACACCTGGCTCACCACGTCGAACCAACCCGGTCTCGCCGGGGTCGACGGTGCCGAGCGGGACAGCGCCAGAGCGACCAGCGCCACCGGGACGTTGACCAGGAAGATCGCCCGCCAGCCGAACGCCTCCGTCAGGACGCCGCCCAGCACCGGGCCCGCCACCAGGCCGGTTCCGCTCACCGCGGCCCACACCCCCATCGCCTTCGCCCGCGCGGACGGTACCGGGTTGGCCACCGCGATCAGCGACAGCGACGAAGGAACCAGCAAGGCGCCCGCGACGCCGAGCAGCGCCCGCAGCGCGATCAGCATCGGTGCCGAAACCGACAGCGCCGACAAGCCGGACAGCGCCGCGAACGAGGTGAGACCGAGGAAGAACACCCGGCGGGCGCCGAACCGGTCCGACCACGCTCCCGCGGTGAGGAGGAACGCCGCGAACGTCAGCGTGTAGCCGTTCGAAATCCATTGCTGCGCCGGCAAAGACGGTGAGAGGGCCGGCAGGGCGACCGTCACGATCGTCGTGTCCAGCATGACCAGGAAGTAACCCAGCGATAAGCCGGTGAGGAGTCTTGCCACACCGGAAGCCTGGACGCTCGGTGACCTCGGCGGAAGCAGGGAGTTACGATGGCGGGTATCGGGAACGCCGATGGGGGATGCCATGGAACTGCGCCACCTGCGCACCTTCCGCGTCGTCGCGCGGACGCTCAACTTCACCCGCGCCGCGGCCGAGCTGCACTACGCGCAGTCCAGCGTCACCGAGCAGATCCAGGCCCTGGAAGCGGAACTCGGCTCGAAGCTGTTCGAACGCGGGCGCCGGCTGCGGCTCACCGCTGCCGGGGAACGGCTCGTCGGCTACGCGGACCAGGTGCTCGAGCTCGTCGAGGAGGCCCGGGCCGCGGTCGACGAGGAGCGCGGCGAACCGGAAGGCGACCTGACCATCGGCGCCTTGGAAACGTTGTGCGCACAGCGAATCCCGGCCCTCTTCGGCGAATACCGGGCGAAGTGGCCGCGCGTGCGGCTCGCCCTCCGGGAGGGCAGCCGCGGGGAGCTCTACCAGGCCGTGCAACGGTCCGAAATGGACGTTTGCTTCACGTTCGGCGACGCACCCGCCGACCCGGCGCTCGCCAGCGCGTCGCTGGGCACCGAGCCGCTCGTCGTCCTCGTCCCGCCGGCACATCCGCTGGCGCAGCGGGAAGAACTCCGGCCGGGCGATCTCGACGGCGTCGGCTTCCTCGCGACGCCGCGGGGGTGTGGCTTCCGCGAGATGCTGGACCGGATCGACGGACCGGTCGTCGAGGCGGAGGTCGGCAGCCTCGCCGCCCTCGCGCGGTGCGTGGCCGCCGGGCTGGGGTGCGGGCTCGTGCCCGCGCTCGTCGAGCACCGAGGTGCCGTCGCCGTCCCCCTGGCCGGAGCGGCCACCGACGTCACCATGACGTGGCGGCGGCGCGACGAGCACAAGCCGAGTGTCGCCGCGCTGCTCGCCGCCGCCTACGCGTTGTCCAATACGGACAGCAGCTCGTCCGGCAGCTCCAACGTGAACGCCGGGGCGATCGACTCGTAGTGCTCCCACGTGCGCGGCCCGATCAGCGGGATGACGCCGTGGTGCAGCAACCACGCCAGGGCCACCTGGTTGCCCGACGCGCCCAGTGCCGACGCCACCTTCGCCACCGCGGCGAGGCGGGCTTCCGAATCCGGGCCCGCGTAGGACCGCCAGACCGGAGTGGACTCACGGTACGCGGCGTCGTCGTAGATTCCGCGCAGCAGTGAGGAATACGCCGCCAGGGAGACGTCCGGGTGCAGGGACAGCCAGTCCAGGAGCTCGGCGCCCGCGATCGACGGGACGTCGGCGCCGGTGGGGCGCAGGTACGAGTGCTGGACCTGGACCGCCGCCGGGGCGGCCCAGCCGTTGGCCAGCGCCAGGGACCTGATGCGTTCCAGGCGCCACGTGCGGACGTTGCTCCAGCCGATGTACCGCACCTTGCCCGCCCGGACCAGACCGTCCAATGCGGACAGTGTCTCCTCCAGCGGGACGCGGCGGTCGTCGACGTGGATGTAGTAGAGGTCGATGTGGCCGGTGCCCAGCCGCCGGAGGCTGTGGTCCACCTCGCGCTCGATCACCGCCGCGCCCGCTCCCTCGAACGTGCGCTCCACCCCGGCCCAGTCCACCGTGCCGTCCGGATGCCGGGCGGCGCGGGCCGCCGGGAGGTCCGTGATGCCCGCCGACACCTTCGTCGCCAGGAACACGCGGTCGCGGCGGCCCTTCAGGAGGCGGCCGAGGAGGGACTCGCTTTCGCCGCCCGTCGCGTCCGGGGCCCACCAGGCGTAGCAGTTCGCCGTGTCCAGGAAGTCGCCGCCCGCGTCGAGGTAGGCGTCCAGGATGCGCTTCGACGTCGGTTCGTCCGTCGACGTGCCCATCGTCATGCAGCCCAGCGACACCTGGCTGACGTGCTGACCGGTCAGGCCCAGTTCCACCTTCTTCATACGACCACGCTAAGGCCGGATCGGTCCGGTACTACAGTCCAATATCGTGGCGGGATCACAGACCGATTGGGGTGTGCTGCTGGAGCCGGCCGGGCCGGGCCCGAAGCACGAACAGCTGGCCAGGGCGTTGCGCAAGGCGATCCGGGACGGCGTTCTGACCGGCGCCGTCCCGCCCAGCCGCCGGCTCGCCGCCGATCTCGGGTGCTCGCGGTGGGTCGTCACGCAGGCCTACGCCCAGCTCGTCGCCGAGGGGTACCTCGCGGGGCGCACCGGGTCGGCCACCCGGGTCCGGCCGGTGGGTGACGCGGTGGCGCCGCCCGAGCCGGCGCGGGTGCCGGCACCGCGGTACGACCTCGCTCCCGGCCTGCCCGACCTGCGCAACTTCCCCCGCCGGGCCTGGGCCGAAGCGGTCCGCGAAGTGCTCGCGAACGCGCCGCACCCGGACTTCGGGCTGCCCGAGCCGGGCGGGCACCCCCGGCTGCGCCAGGTCCTGGGCGAGTACCTCCGGCGCGTCCGCGGCGCCGCGCCCGGCACCGTGCTGGTCTGCGGCGGCGTCACCGACGGCGTGGCCGGCGTCTGCCGCGCGCTGGTCGAGCGCGGCAACACGCGGCTCGCCGTCGAAGATCCTGGGTGGACGCGGTTGCGGCGGACGGCCGAAGACGCCGGGATGACCGTCCACCCGGTGCCCGTCGACGGCGAAGGCATCGACGTCGGGCGGATTCCGGCGGGCGTGCGCGCCGTGCTCGTCACGCCCGCGCACCAGTTCCCCACCGGCTCGGTCCTTTCGCCGCGGCGGCGCGCCGAGCTGCTGGCCTGGGCGCGGGACGTCGACGGCCTGATCCTCGAGGACGACTACGACGCCGAGTTCCGCTACGACCGGCGGCCCGTCGGCACCGTCCAGGGCACCGATCCGGGGCGGGTCGCGCACTTCGGTTCGGTCAGCAAGACACTCAGTCCCGCGCTCGGACTCGGCTGGGTCGTCGTTCCTCCACAGTGGACAGTTCGAGCGCATCCGCCGCCCGTGCTCGACCAGCTCGCGCTGGCGGGCTTCATCACCAGCGGCGGCTACGACCGGCACCTGCGGGCGGCCCGGCTGCGCTACCGCGCGCGGCGCGACAAGCTCGTCGACGCGCTCGGGCCGGCGCGGCTCTCCGGGGTCGCCGCCGGGCTGCACCTCGTGCTCCACCTCGACCAGGACGCCGCGGCCGTCGTCCGGAAGGCGAGGGCGGCCGGGGTCAAGGTGACCGATCTCGACGGCTACCGGACGACGCCGGGCGAGCCCGCGCTCGTCCTCGGCTACGGCAACCTCGCCGACACCGGCGTCGAGGCCGCCGCGCGGCTGCTCCGGCAGGCCATGACAACGGTTTGACCTGGTTGCCGCCTTCTCAAATGTTCGCGGATGTGAAAAGCTGCCAGACAGTCCGCTTCTGACAACGTTGTCACCTGGGAGGTGCGCGCCCCATGGGGTCGCCAAGCAGACAACTGATCGCCGCGGCGGCCGCCGCGCTCGTGGTCGCCGCCACGACCCAGGCCACCGCCCACGCCGCCGCGCCGGTCGATCCGGTGGGCCTGGTCAACCCGTTCGTCGGCACACAGAACTTCGGGAACACCTTCCCCGGCGCGAGTGCGCCCTTCGGAATGGTGCAGGTCAGCCCGGACACCGGCGGCCAGGGCGGCTACGACTACCTGCAGAACGCGATCTACGGCTTCAGCCAGACGCACCTGTCCGGCGTCGGCTGCGGCGTGATGGGCGAGCTGCCGATCATGCCCACGACCGGCGCGGTGGACAACGTTGACAAGGACGCCTACAAGTCCGGGTACAGCCACGACGACGAGCACGCCGAGCCCGGCTACTACCGCGTCGGCCTGAAGAAGTACGGCATCAACGCCGAACTGACGGCGACCGCGCGCACCGGCTGGCAGCGCTACACGTTCCCCTCGACCGGGCAGGCGAACGTCCTGTTCAACACCGGCCAGGCCAACCAGTCGGTCAAGGACTCCGAGATCCACGTCATCGGCGACCGGACGCTCGAAGGGCGGGTCAAGGCCGGCGGGTTCTGCGCCGGCCACGACGAGCACACCGTCTATTTCACCGCCACCTTCGACCGGCCGTTCAGCTCGTTCGGCACCTGGCGCGGCTCGACGCGCACGCCGGGCGGCCGCGACGCCGCGGGCACCGGCGGCAACGGCGCCTGGGCCGGCTTCGACGCGAGCACCGACCACGACGTCGTGCTCAAGGTCGGCCTGTCCTACACCGGTCTCGACGGCGCCCGGAAGAACCTGGCTGCCGAAACCAAGGACTACGACTTCGACGCCACGCGGGCCGCGCTGCACCAGCAGTGGGCCGACCGGCTCGGCGCGATCAAGATCGCGGGCGGCACGACCGAGCGGCAGACTGCGTTCTACACCGCGCTCTACCACGCGCAGCTGCATCCGAACCTGGCCGGCGACACCGACGGCGCGTACACCGGCTTCGACGGCAAGGTGCACACCGCGAGCGGCTACACGCCGTACCAGAACTTCTCGCTGTGGGACACCTACCGGCCGCAAAACCAGCTTCTGGAGATGCTGGAACCGCAGGTCGCGCGGGACGTCGCGCTGTCGGTCGTCGCCATCGGCCGCGACGGCGGGTGGCTGCCGCGCTGGGCGCTCGCCGAGAGCGAAACGAACATCATGACCGGCGACCCGGTGACGCCGTTCCTCGTCGAAGCGTGGTCGAAGGGCCTGCTCGCCGGGCACGAAGAAGAGGCGTACGCGCTGCTCAAGAAGAACGCGACGAGCACGCCGCCCGCCGATTCGCCGTACAACGGCCGCTCGGGCGTCAACTACTACAACGAGCGCGGGTACCTCCCGAGCGGGCTCGAACTCGGCACGGACTGCGCGGCCAAGGGCGGTGACAACGACTGCGAGCACCCGGCGTCGGCGACCATGGAGTACGCCGCCGCGGACGCGTCCCTCGCGCTGATGGCCCGCGGCCTGGGCCACCAGGCGGACGCGCGGATGTTCGCCGACCGCGGCCAGTGGTACCGCAACCTGTGGGACTCGTCGATCCAGCAGTTCCGCCCGCGCACGGCCGAGGGCACGTTCGTGACGCCGTACAACCCGGTCGACGCCGGCCACCAGTTCCACGAAGGCGGCGCCTACCAGTACCAGTGGCTCGTGCCGCAGGACCCGGCCGGGCTCGTTTCCCTGATGGGCGGCCGGACGGCGACCGAGAAGCGCCTGGACTCCTTCTTCGCCTACGGCAACCTCCTGAAGGACCCGGCCGGCACCGCGCGGAAGGACTGGATCGCCAGCCCGTACGACTACTACGGCAAGGCGACCTACAACCCGAACAACGAGCCCGACCTGCTCGCGCCCTACATGTACAACTGGGTCGGCGCCCCGGCGAAGACGGCGACCGTCGTCCGCGCGGCGATGACGCTGTTCACCACCGGCCCCGACGGCATGACCGGCAACGACGACCTCGGCACCATGTCGGCCTGGTACGTCTTCTCCTCGCTCGGCCTGTACCCGACGATGAGCGGTGCCAACTTCCTCGCGCTGTCGAGCCCGCAGTTCGAGTCGGCGACCGTCCGCATCGGACAGTACGGGTCCGCCCAGGGCGGGACGCTCACCGTGTCGGCGCCGGGCGCGAGCGACGCGAACCGGTACATCCAGAGCGTGTCGCTCAACGGCCGGGACGTCCGGAAGACGTCCCTGGACTGGGCTTCGCTGGCGCACGGCGGGACGCTGTCGCACAAGCTCGGCTCGAAGCCGTCTTCGTGGGGGACGTCGTCGTCCGCGGCGCCGCCTTCGGTGAACAACGCGACCGGCGACCAGCGGCGGCACGTCGACGCCTCCCTGCGGCAGACGTCGGTGGTGATCCCGTCGGGGGCGGCCCGGCAGGTGCACCTCGACCTGGACGTGGTGGCCCAGAACCCGGGCCTGCAGCCGGTGACGGTTTCGGTCACTTCGCCGTGGAGGTCCCGGGTCCAGCCGCTGCTCCTGCCCTGGTCCGGACGGCTGCCGGTGCAGCAGACCGTGCCGATCACGGTGACCGTGCCGGCGGGCGCGGCGCTCGGGACGTACCCGGTGGAGGTCAAGGTCACCGGGCTGGGCGCGAACACGGTGACGCGCTCGGCGACGGTCGAGGTCCGGACGCCGTCGGCGTGCGTGACGACCGGCCCGCAGTGCGCGGTCGACCTGACCCGCGACCGCAACCACGACGGCACGGCCACGGTGGCCGCGTCCGACCAGGGCAACTTCGACGGCGGCGGCTGGAGCTACGACGCCGACCTGCTCCCGGCGGCCGGACCGGTGGTCTGGGACGGCGTCACCTACGCGGCGCCGGACGCTTCGGGCACTTCGCCCAACTTCGTGGAGGCCCGCGGGCAGTCGCTGTTGCTCCCGGCCGGTCAGCACACGGCGGTGAAGCTGGTCGGGGCGTCGCACAACGGCCCGGTGTCGACGTCGGTGACGGCGCACTACACCGACGGGACCAGCGCCGATCTGGCGGTGACCTTCGGCGACTGGGCGGGGTCCGGGAGTCCGGTGCTGCTCGAGATGCCGCACCGGATCAAGGCCGGCAGCGGGGTCGACGGACCGCCGGTCCGGCTGTTCGGGATCGCGGCCGCCCTGGACGGCGGGAAGACCGTGCAGTCGGTGAGCCTGCCGAACGACCCGCGGGTGGAGATCTACGCGCTGACCCTGGCGTGACGCGTCAGCCGCGGGCTTCGGGCGCCTGAGGCGGGCGGTCGAGCTTGCGGAATTCGACCCACTGGCGGCTGGTTTCGTCCCAGACGACCTGGTGCTTGGCGAAGAATTCCGCAAGCCGGCCGCGGCTCAGCTCGACCGCGGGGGTGGTGACGATGTAGTAGTCCAGCTCGTCGCGGAGGCGGTTGAAGCGGTAGCGCGTCTCCGTCATCAGCACCCAGCGCGAGCGCCAGTTGAAGAACGTCTCGAGGCCGCCGAGCACGGTGACCAGCGCGACCATCGGCAGCGCGATCGACGCGCGGGCCGGGATCTCCTGGATGCCGAGCACCACGGTCGACGCCGCGGTGAGCAGCAGAGCGCTCACCCGCACGATCGACGCGTGGCGGCGGAACTGGCTCTTGCGGCTGTCCACCCAGGCCATGTCGGCCGAGATCAGGTCGCGGAACCCGAGGAACTGGTCGCGCAGCGGGCGGTCGGGATCCCGGCCGGCGACTTCGAGGAAGCCGCGTTCGGAATCCAGGTGGCCGGGTCGCTGCGACGGGGACGCCATCGGGCCAGGGTCGTGGAATCCCCGCACCCCGGCAAGGGGGTCAGGCGACGATCCGCGGTTCGGACGCCAGCCGCGACAGGACGTGCGTCAGCCGCCGGGCGGCCACGTCCCACTCCTCCAGCGCGCTGCCCCGGCCGAGCGCCGCCGTGCGCAGGGAGCGGCGCAGTTCCGGGTCCGCGTACCAGCGGTGCAGTGCGTCCGCCAGTGCGTACGGGTCGTCCGGCGCCACCAGCAGGCCCGGCATCTCGCCGTCGGCGTCGACGCCCAGTGCGTCGTACACCCCGCCCACCTCGGTGGCCAGGACCGGGATGCCGCGGGCCAGTGCCTGGGCCACGAACATGCCGGACGTCGCCGCGCGGGCCGGGATGACCAGCAGGTCCGCCGCGTTGTAGGCCGCGCCGAGGTCGACCGCGTCGCCCGCGAGCGTGATCCGGTTGCCGAGACCGAGCCGCTCGATCGACCAGCCGAGCTCGCCGACGAACGCCGGGTCCGCCTCCAGCGAGCCGGCGAACACGCACGACAGCGCCAGGTGGTCGACCTCGCCGAGGGCCTGGACCAGCACGTCGTGGCCGTTGCGGCGGGTCACGTCCCCCACGCAGAGCAGGCGGGACACGCCGTCCGCGCCCGCCGCGAGCGGGGCCGCGTCGGTGCCGGGCTTGGCGACGTAGACGCGGGCCGGGTCCAGGTCGTGGCGGTCGATCAGCAGCCGGGCGAGCCAGGGGCTGGTCGCGACGACCATGCCGGCCATCCGCAGCGTCTCGCGCTCGCACGCGTCGAGCTCCGCGGCGTGCGCCGGGGCGAGGCCGGGCTCGTCGGCCAGCGCCTGGTGCACCAGCACGGCCAGCCGCAGCCGCCGCGCGTGCGGGACGACGATCTCGGGCACGCCGGAGGCGATCATGCCGTCGAGCAGCACGACCGTCCGGTCCGGCAGCGCGGCGAGGGACCGCGCCAGTCTCCGTCTCGACGTCGCGTCCGGCTCCGGCCAGTCGCCGGCGATCGGCAGCTCCAGCACCGGCTGGCCGACGGCGGGCAGGTTCTGGCACATCCGCTTGTCGTAGGTGTCGCTGCCCGGCGGCGCGGCCGGGAGGATGAACACCATCGGGTCGGCGGGCCTCATCGCGCGCGCCGGAGCAGGCGGGGTTCGGAAACAGACACGGCTACCTCCAGCGTGGGTCGACGGCGGTGACGGCTCATACGTCACACGCACCCCGCGCCGGAACGGTTCAGCTCTGTGCGTCGATCATCCAGACGCCGTTCTGCTGGACGAGCGTGAAGGTGTCGTTCTCGGCGTTCCCGCCGTCGTAGGTGACCCGCGCGGTAACGCGGCCCGGCCCGACCTCCCGGGGGTTGCTCACCTGGACCGACTTGTACCGGCCCCAGAAGTTCTTGTACGTCTCGTACGTCTGGTTGCGCGAGGCCTTGAAGTGCGGCGTCAGCAGGTTCCACGCGGCCGCCGGGTTGCTCGGCAGCAGCCCGTAGTAGGCGGTGAGGGCGTCGACGGCCGTCTTCGAGGAGGCCACCGTCGAGACCGTCGGCGAAGTCGGGGCGGTCGACGGCGCCGACGTCGGCGGCGAAGAGGGCGCGGGCGTAGACGGCGGGGTCGAGGGGGCCGCGGACGCCGAGGTGGACGGCGTCGGCGACGGCGGTGCGGCGACGTTGTCCTGCGGCGGCTTCTGCCGCACGACCAGCAGGATCGCCACGACGACGGCCACGCACAGCAGCGCCGCGCCCGCCCCGACGGCGATCAGGCCCTTGCGCGCCCCCGGCGACACCGCGGTGACCTCGCCCGCGGGCACGGTGACGGCGGCCGGCACGACCGGCACCGCCGGGGGCTCGGTCTCGGGGACCGTCGCCGCGAGCACCGAGTCGCCGGGCTCCGCGTCCGGCAGCAACGCCAGCAGCTCCTGCTCGACCTCGTCCATCGACGGGCGCTCGGCCGGTTCGGAGGCGAGCATCCGCACCAGCAGCGGGGTCAGCCGGCCGGCCTTCTCCGGCGGCACGATCTCGCCACTGGAGGCCTTGTAGAGCAAGGCGATCGGGTTGTCGGCGGTGCCGTACGGCGACTGCCCCTCGACGGCGGCGTACAGCGTGGCGCCGAGCGAGAAGACGTCGGCGGCGAAGTCCGCGTCCTCGCCGCGGGCCACTTCGGGCGCGAGGTACGCGGGCGTGCCGGCGATCTCGCCGGTGGCCGTCAGCTTGACGTCACCGATCGCGCGCGAGATGCCGAAGTCGGTGATCTTCGCCGTGCCATCCTCGGAGACCAGGATGTTGGCCGGCTTCACGTCGCGGTGCACGACCCCGGCGCGGTGCGCGCCCGCGAGCGCCGAACTGATCTGCACGCCGACGCGGATGGCGTCGTCCACCGTGGCCGGCTCCTCGCCGAGCACGAGGGCCAAGCTCTTCGACGGCAGGTACTCCATCACCAGCCACGGCCGGTCCTCCTCCTCGAGGACGGCGAACACGGTGATCGCGTGGGAATGCTGCAACCGGGCGGCGATCCGCGCCTCGCGCATCGCGCGGTTCTTCGCCTCCTGGGTGCGTTGCTCGTCGTGGTCGTGCGGGAGCAGGAGTTCCTTGATCGCCACGGTGCGGTCGAGCTTCTCGTCCTGGGCCCGCCACACCGTGCCCATCGCGCCGCCGCCGATCGGCTCGACCAGCCGGTACCGATCGCGGATCCGGCGACTTTCCACGAGCATCCACCATTCTCCGAAGTGGCCGACGAGATCCGGTCAGCATGCCAGGCTGGGCGGCCGACCGGTACCAACGTAACCGAAAACCTTGCGCGGACAGCGCAAACGAGCGCTGTGGCGCCGCCCACGGTGTACCCCGGAATCCTAACGAACAACCCCGTACGCGCGATCAAGTGCGTCCACGATCTCCTTGCGCAGCCCGGCGCCGACGGCGATCGTCGCCGCGGAACCGACCGTGTGCTCGGTGCCGTCGCGGTCGACGACGACGCCGCCGGCCTCGCGCACGAGGAGCACGCCGGCCATGGTGTCCCACGGGTTGTTGGACAGGATCAGTGCGGCGTCGAGCTTTCCGTCCGCCACCCAGGCGAGGTCGATGGCCGCCGTGCCGAGCATCCGGATCTTCTGCGCCCGCGCGCCGAGATCCGACAGCAGGGTCAGCCGCGCACGGTTCTTCTCTTCGGCGAGCTCGCCGATCGCGAAGTCCCCGACGGCGATCATCGCGTCGGAGATTTCCGTGGCGGTGGAAGCGCCGACGCGCTCTCCGTTCGCGAAAGCACCTTCACCGCGCGCGGCGGTGTAGGTGACTCCGAGGTACGGCAGCGTGATCGCGGCGACCGTGCTGTGTTCGCCGTCCACGAGCGCCAGGGAAATCCCGCACAGTGGAATTCCGCGCGCGAAGTTCGCCGTCCCGTCGATGGGGTCGAGCGCCCACCAGCGGCCACCGCCGTCCCCGCTGCGGCCGCGCTCCTCCCCGAGGATCCCGATCTCCGGCGTCTCGGCGGTGAGGAACGCCCGCAGCGCGTCCTCGACCGCGGTGTCGACGTCGGTCACCAGGTCGCGATCGCCTTTCGCGGAAACCGAAAAACTCGGGCGCGACCGGACGATCTCCGTCGCCTTCGCCACGGCCTCGCGCGCGATGTCCAGTAGTGCGGCATGCTCGGTCATGCCACCAACCTAGTGAAGGGCCGCGGAGATGACCGACCTGTTCCCGCTCGCCACCACCGCCGACGAGCAGCAACGGCGGGCGTCGGTCGCGGTGCTGCCGATCGGCAGCTTCGAGCAGCACGGCGCCCACCTGCCCCTGGCGACCGACACGGTGATCGCGGCCACCCTGGCCCGCGCGGTCGCCGCCGCGTACCCCGTCCTCCACCTGCCGCCGATCACGATCTCGTGCTCGCACGAGCACGCGGGGTGGGCGGGCACGGTGAGCATTTCGGCGCGCACGCTGCACGCGGTGGTCACCGATGTGGCCGCGTCGCTGAAGGCGTCCGGGGTGGAGCGGCTCGTGCTGGTCAACGGGCACGGCGGCAACTACGTACTGTCCAATGTGGTCCAGGAAGCGGCGGGCGCGATGGCGCTCTTCCCCGGCGTCGCGGACTGGCAGGCGGCGCACACCGCGGCCGGCCTGCGGACGTCCCTGGACGACGACATGCACGCGGGCGAGCTGGAGACGTCGATCCTGCTGCACGCCCACCCGCACCTGGTCCGGCCCGGACACGAAACGGCCGACCACGTCACCGACCGGGAGCACCTGCTGACGCTGGGCCTGCGGGCGTACACGGAGTCGGGCGTGGTCGGCCGTCCTTCGCTGGCGAGTGCGGCGAAGGGGCACGTCGTGCTGGACACGCTGGTGCAGCGCTTCGCCAACGTCCTCGAGGTGCTCACCTTGTCGTGAGTGGTAAGGAGGGTTCTAACCCTCCTTACCACTCACGAGCCGGCGAGGGCCTGGTCCAGGTGCGGCAGCAGGTGGGCCATCCGCTCGGCCTTCGTGCGCAGGTACCGCAGGTTCTCCGGATTCGGCGGAACCAGCAGCGGAACCTGCTCACTGATCCGGATTCCGTAGTGCGTCAGCTGTTCGACCTTCTTCGGGTTGTTCGACAGCAGCCGCACCGAGCGGATGCCGAGGTCGGTCAGGATGCCCGCCGCCGCGTGGTAGTCGCGGGCGTCGACCGGCAGGCCCTGCGCCACGTTCGCGTCGACCGTGTCGAGGCCTTCGTCCTGCTGCAGCCGCATCGCTTCGAGCTTCGCGAGCAGGCCGATCCCGCGGCCTTCGTGGCCCTGGACGTAGACGAGCACGCCCGAGCCTTCCTCGACGATCCGGTCCAGCGCCGCCGCCAGCTGGTCGCCGCACTCGCAGTGCGTCGAGCCGAAGACGTCGCCGGTCAGGCACTCGCTGTGCACCCGGGTCAGCGCCCCGAGCGGGGAGACGTCGCCGTAGACCAGCGCGACCTGCTCGGTGCCGGTGCGGTCGAGGTAGCCGACCGCGCGAAACGTCCCGTGCCGGGTCGGCAGCCGGGTCTCGACGACTCGTTCGACCACGGCCCGGCGCGGCAGATCCCCGACGACCTCACTTACGGTCATGACTGTAACCCCACTTCCGATTCGATCCCGGTGCCGGCCGCGACGCGCGGAGCGGGCACGGCACCGGTGTGCGGAGCGCGGGTCACGCGGAACCCGGCGACACTCCGGACGAGCAGGACACCGGCGCCGGGCAGGCTCGCGACCAGCGTGAGCACGCCGTAGACGACAGCGACGGTGACACCTTGGGCGGCCCCCAGACCGGCCGCGCCGAAGAGCAGGGCGCAGACGCCCTCGCGCGGGCCGAAGCCGCCGACGTTGAGGGGCAGGCCCATCGCGAGCAGCGCGAGGACCATCAGGGGCACGAGCTGCCACACCGGCGCGGCCACCCCGGCGACGCGGGCGGCGACGACGAACAGCGCCAGGTGCCCGGCCAGGGTCGCGACCGACAGGAAGCCCACGCTGGGCCAGGTCTCGCGGGTCAGCAGGCCGAGGCGGACGTCGGCGAGGGTGACGGCGAAGCCGCGGCGCCACTTCGACGGGCTGTGGATCCAGCGCCCGCCCAGCAGGCGGCCCACCACCAGCGCGGCGACGGCGGCCAGCACGACGACCACCCCGGCCACCACGACGACCTCGCGGAACGCCGCGGGCACGACCGACGGCGACGCGAGCACCACGGTGACCGCGGAGGCGATCAGCACGACCTGGCCCGCGGTGCGTTCCAGGACGACGGCCCGCACGCCGCGCGGCACGTCCCCGCTGTCGCGGCCGTGCTGCACCGCGCGGTGGACGTCGCCGAGGACGCCGGCGGGCAGCACGCCGTTGAGGAACAGCGCGCGGTAGTAGTCGCCGACCGCGGCGCGCAGCGAAAGCCGCAGGCCGAGCCGGGTGGCGACGATCTGCCAGCGGCCCGCGCTGAACACCGTCGTCGCGAAGCCGATGGCGAGGGCGGCCAGCACGCCGGGCGCGCTGATCCGGCCGAGTCCGTCGAGGAAGGCAGCGCTGCCGAGCTGCCAGACGAGGACGGCCAGGATGCCGACGGCACCGAGGATCCGCAGCCAGGCCAGCGCCCGCTTCACGCCGCCACCTCCAGGCTCGGCGGCAGGACCAGCAGGTCGCCGTGGTGGATGACCGCGTGCAGCTCGCCGGCCGCCGCCATCTCGAGCCGCCGCTGCAGGTAGACGTCGGCGACCGGGCGCAGCTCGGGCAGCTGCTCGACGGCGGCGCCGACCCAGCCCTCGAGCCACTGCCGCTGCAGTTCCGCCTGGTCCGGGCCGAGCCGCCAGGCGCTGTCCGCGCGGACGACGGTGGCACCGAGCCTGCCGAACGCGGTCGCGGCGACGTCCACGGCGTTCGGGCCGAGCAGCCGCCGGCCGTCTTCGGTGACCCGCCGCTGGTGGGCGTTGAACGCGGCGGCGAGCGCGGGGTCGAGCGGGTCGGCGGGCGAGAGCTCCACCTTGCCGGTGACCGACAGCATCAGCAGCGCCGCGCAGCCCGCTTCGACGACCGCCGTGGCGAGCGCGGTGATCTCGTCCCGGGTCAGCAGGTCGAGCAGGGCGGACGCGGTGACCAGCGACGTCCCGGCGAGGTCGGCGGCCCGCAGCGCGGTGATGTCGCGCCGCTCGGCGACGACGTCGACCGGGCTGCCGTCGAGCGCGGTGCCCGGGAGGCTCGCCTGCGCGTGGGTGAGCAGCGCGGTGTCGTGGTCGTGGAGGATCCAGTGCTGGGTGCCGGGCAGCCGGGCGGCCAGCCAGCGGCCGAGCGAGCCGGTGCCGCAGCCGAGGTCGCGGACGACGAAGTCCTCCGGCAGGAAGTCGCGGAGCGGGTCGACGAGTTCGGTCGCGCGAGCCGCGGCGTCCGCGGGTTCGCGTAGGTAGAGCCAGTCCGGCTCGAACGCGCTCATGCCGCCGCCTCCTGCCGGAGGAGGATGTCGGCGATCCGGCGGGCGGTGTCGTCCCAGCCGCTCAGGGTCTCGCGGCGCAGCTTGGCCGACGCCCGGAGCCGGGCGCGCAACGCCGGTTCGGTGAGCCAGCGGCGCAGGGCGGCGCCCAGCGCTTCGACGTCGTCGCCGGGGACGAGCATCCCGGGCACCGAGCCGTCCGGCGCGACGCCGACCGTGTCGGGCAGCGCGTCGACGTCGGTGGTCAGCACCGGCACGCCCCGGGCGAGGGCCTCGGTGACGACCATGCCGAAGGTCTCGGCGCGCGAAGGCAGCACGAGCAGGTCGGCGGTGTGGTAGGTCGCCTCGAGCGCCCGGCCGGTGCGCGGGCCGGTGAGGGTGAAGCGGGCGCCGAGCCGGTGCTCGCGCAGCCGCTCGACGTACTTGGTCTCGCGGCGGATCCCGCCGACGCATTCGCACGTCCAGCGCAGGTCGGCGACCGTCTCGAGGGCCTGGGCGAGCACGCCCTGGCCCTTGCGCGGGGTCACGTTGGCCACGCAGACCAGCCGGGAGACGCCGTCGGTGCCCACGGCGAGCGGCGCCGGGTCGACGCCCGGCGTCACCGAGTGCACGCGGTGCGGGGCGAGGCCGTGGTGGTCGATCAGCCGGCGTGCGGCCCACTCGCTGGTCGCGACGACCGAGCCGACCGCCCGCAGCGTCTCGCGCTCCAGCGCGTCGAGCTCGGCGGCGAGCGCGGGCGGCAGGCCGGTCTCGTCGGCCAGCGGCAGGTGCACCAGCACCGACACCGACAGCCGCCGCGCCGCCGGGACGACGACCTCGGGCACGCCGCAGGCGACCAGGCCGTCGAGCAGCACGGCCGAGCCGGTGGGCAGCGCGGCGAGCAGGTGGCCGAGGACCGCGCGGGCCTCGGTGTCCGGCCGTGGCCAGGTGCCGGCGACGGCGATCTCGTGCACGTCGAAGCCCGCGGCGGCGAGCCGGTCGCACATCCGCCGGTCGTAGGTGTTGCCGCCACTGGGGACGGACGAGTCGTCGACGTCTCCGGGGAGGATCACGTAAAGGGAGTTCACAGTGCACGCTCGTAACTCGCCCACGCGACGTGCGATTCGTGCAGCGAGACGGCGATCCCTTCGAGGCCGCGCGCGCCTTCGCCGAGGCGTCCGGCGTGGACGGCGTCGGCCAGGCGGTCGGCGATGACCTTCGCGAGGAACTCGGTCGAGGTGTTGACGCCCTTGAACTCCGGCTCGTCGTCGAGGTTGCGGTAGTTCAGGTCGCTCAGCACCGCCTTGAGCTCTTCCGTGGCCTTGCCGATGTCGACGACGATGTTGTCCTCGTCGAGCTCGGTGCGGCGGAAAGTCGCATCCACCAGGAAAGTCGCGCCGTGCAGGCGTTGCGCGGGACCGAAGACTTCCCCGCGGAAGCTGTGGGCGACCATCACGTGGTCACGGACGGTGATGCTGAACACCAAGACCTCCGATGCGTTCGGGTGGACGTGGTCACTGCGGCTGATACATGACACGGAGGCACAGGGCGGAAAGTTCATTTGCCGCCAGCCGGGGTAACACGGAAGGAAGATCTTCAAACATGCACTCGGCGCTGACCAGGGCTTCGAACGCCGGATCGGCCAGGAGTTCGAGTGCGACGCCGAGGCGCTCGGCGTAGTCGCGGTCCGGTCGCGCGACCGTCCCGACCTGGCTGCTGCGGATCACCAGGCGTCGCGAATGGAAGTTCTCCCCGAGCGGGACGCTGATCCGGCGGTCGCCGTACCAGGACAGCTCGACGACTTCCCCTTCCGGCGCGAGCAGGTCCAGGGCCTTGGCCAGGCCGGCCTCGGACGCGCTGGCGTGCACCACGAGATCGCAGTCGCCCAGTGCTTCTTCGGGAGTCGAGAAGTCGACACCGAGCGCCACCGCGATGTCCGCTTTGGCCGGATCGACGTCGACCAGCTGCACTCTCGCCGCCGGGAAGCCACTGAGGAGCTTGGCGACGCTCGCGCCGACCATCCCGGCCCCGATGACGGCGATCCGGTCACCGAGCCGCGGGCGCGCGTCCCACACGGCGTTCACCGCGGTCTCGACCGTGCCGGCGAGGATCGCGCGACCGGGCGGGACGTTTTCGGGCACCGGTGTCACCGCGCTCGCCGGGACGACGTACGCGGTCTGGTGCGGGTAGAGGCAGAACACGGTCTTGCCCCGGAGGTGCTCCGGCCCGTGTTCGACGACGCCGACGTTGAGGTAGCCGTACTTGACCGGGCCGGGGAACTCACCTTCCTGGAAGGGGGCGCGCATGACGTCGTGCTGGCTCGCCGGGACACCGCCGCGGAAGACGAGGGTTTCGGTGCCGCGGCTGACGCCGGAGCACATCGTGCGGACGAGCACGTCGTCCGGTCCGGGGTCGGGCAGCCGCTCCTCGCGCAGCTGTCCCGCGCCGGGACTTTGAACCCAGAAAGCCTGTTCCACGTGTTTCTCCTCAGCGGGCGACCGGAGGCTGGTGTCGCCACCCTATGAGCAATTCGCGGAGTCGACGATGATCAAACAGGACCTTCTCCTGCGTGCGGTGATCCCGGCGCCGGTGCTCGCCGCGGGGGTCTTCGCGGGCGGTTCCGCCCCGCTGGCCTGGGCGACCGGAGCCGTCTACGGCCTCGCGCTGGTGCTGCTGACCGAGTGGGGGCTGCGCCGCAGCGGCCGCCCCGCCTTCGGGCCGGCGGACTGGATCACCTTCGCCCGCGCGATCCTCGTCGGCTGCGCCGCGCAGCTGATCGCCTCGGGCGATTTCTCCCTCGGCTGGCTGGTCGGCCTGGTCGGCGTCGCGCTGCTCCTGGACGGCCTCGACGGTCAGGTGGCCCGCCGCACGGGAACGACGTCGGAGTTCGGCGCGCGGTTCGACATGGAGGTCGACGCGTTCCTCATCCTGCTGCTGTGCATCCAGGTGTCCCGCACGCTGGGGCTGTGGGTGCTGGCGATCGGCCTGATGCGGTACGTGTTCGTCGCGGCGTCGTGGGCGATGCCGTGGCTGACCTCGCCGCTGTACCCGAGCATGGCGCGCAAGACGGTGGCCGCGGTGCAGGGCGTGGTCCTGGTGGTCGCGGTCTCGGGCCTGTTGCCGGGTGTCCTGACGTACGCCGCGGTGGCGGTCGCGCTGGCTTCGCTGGCGTGGTCGTTCGGCCGGGACGTCGTCTGGCTGGCCCGCCACCGCGTCGAGCAGCCGCCGGCCCGCATCGTGACGTTCACCCGGGCGACCCTGCGCCGCCCCCTGGGCTACGGCCACAACCAGGCCGCCTGACCCGCTACGAACTCGCCTCACGAGCCGCCCGGGCGCGGCGTTTCCCCTCGTGCATCGCCACCACGCGGGCGATCGGGATGGTGTGCCCCTCCTCGACCAGGTCCGCGGGCAGCACGAACGGCTCCGGCATCTCCTCCGTCCACGGGTCACCGTCGCCCAGCAGGGCCGGGACCGTGTGCACCGTGAAGTCGCCCGGCTTGACGTCGGCGACGTCGGCCCAGCGGACCGGGTACGACACCGGGGCGCCCGGGCGGTGGCGCGGGCTGTACACCGAAACGACCGTTGCGCCGCCGGCCCGTGTGGAGTCCAGGAACACCTTGCCCTCCCGGCGCTCGACCACGAACTCCGTCGTGCCCAGGGCCGGGTCGATCCGCTCGGCGCGGGCCGCCACCGCGCGGGTCGCCGCCGCGATGTCCTCCGTCGACTGTCCGGGCGCGAGCGGCACGAAGACGTGGACGCCCTTCGAACCGCTGGTCTTCACCGCGCCGTCGAGACCGTCCTTGCGCAACGCCTCCCGCACCAGCTCGGCCGCTCCCACGGCCAGCGAGAAGGGTGCGTCCGCGGGCGGGTCGAGGTCGAGGATCAGGTGCGTCGGCCCGCTCGCGGGATCGCCCCGGAACAGCGTCGTGTGGTACTCGATCGCGCGCTGGTTGCCGAACCACAGCAGCGTGCGCAGGTCGTTGCAGAGCGCGTAGGTGACTTCGCGCCGCGAGCGGTCGGCCCACAGCGCCCGGCGCTCGACCCACTCCGGCGTGTACTTCGGCAGGTTCTTCTGCATGAACGGCTCCTGGCCGCGCAGCACCCGCACCACGCTCAGCAGCCGGTCGTGCAGCTCCGGCAGCATCCGGCCGGACACCGCCTCGAGGTAGTCGAGCAGCTCCCGCTTGGTGACCCCCGCGTCCGGGAAGACCTCCTGGTCGAGACTGCTCAGCTTGACGCCGTGGCGCACCTCATCACCGCTCATGGGCCCACCCTCGCGCCCCCGCGGGAGGCGGTCAACTCCCCACGAGCGGGCGGCCGGTCCGCAACCGCCACCGCAGATCCACCAGGCAGAGGTTGAACGGGAACCGCCGCAGCGGCCCGGGCAGGACGCGGACGACCCGGCCGAGCGCGGCGAGGAGCGCGGCGAACCGGCGCTGGTCGGCGGCGGTCCAGGGCAGCCGCATCTCGTCGCGGAAGCGCTGCGGGAGGAACCCCGTGGTCACGAACCGGTGGAACCGCCGTCCCGGCACGGCGAACACCGGCGGCAGGAACTCCAGGTCGACGATCCGGGTCAGGTACCGGCGCACGGTGTCGTCGACGCCGATCGCGGCCAGCCCGCCGGCCCAGTACTCCTCGAAGGCCGCCCGGTCGCCGGGCCACATCTCCGGACGCACCTGCAGCGTGGTCCCGAGCGCGGCGGCCTCGGCGTAGAACCGCTCCGGCTCGCCGCCGACGAACGCCAGGTAGACGTCCTCGAAGCCCTTGTACAGGCAGGCCGCGACCCACAGCTGGAGGTCGGTGTCGAAGGCGTCGTACGCGACCGGGCTCGACGCGGTCGAGTGCACCTGAGCGTGTGCCCGGTTGACGCCCTGCCGGTACGCCGCGCGCTCGGCGTCGGTGCCCATCGTCGCGACCGCCAGGTAGGTCAGCGTGGTGCGCGTCCGCTTCGCCGGGTGGCGGAAGAGGTTGCCGCTGTCGACCCGGCTCTCCAGGACGCCGTGGCCGACGGGTGCGCGGGACAGCTGCATGATCACGTTCGCGCTGCCGGCCAGCAGCCCGGCGCCGATGACGGCGTCGCGAAGGGCGGTCTCGGTCATCACCTGAGGGAACGCTCCTGTTGACGACCTGTCAAGAATGCTGAGCCGCCCGGGCGAACGCGATCAACGCCCGCGCGGCGGGACTCAGCGGCCCCTCCGTCCGCCACGCCAGCGCGAGCATGCCCCGCAGCCCCGGCCCGCGGAGCCCGACGACCTGCAGCTCCGCCTGGTGGTACCGAGCCAGCGACGCCGGCACGATCGCCACCCCCAGCCCCCGCGTCGCCAGCTGCACCAGGAAGTTCGGATCGGCCGCCTCGAACGCGATCCGCGGTGTCAGCCCCGCCCGGGCGAAGGCCGCGTCCAACGCCGTGCGCAGGCCCGTCCCCTTGGGCAGCGCCATCAGCGGCAGGCCGTCGAGGTCGGGGATCGCCACCTCGTCCCGCCCGGCCAGCGGACCGGACGGCGCGGTGACGGCCAGGAACGGCTCTTCGAGCAGCACTTGCGTCGCGATGCCGGGCGGCGGAGCCGTCGAGATGCCGACGACGGCGAGGTCGAGCCGCCCCTCGCGCAGCGCCGCCAGCATCGTGTCGGAGTCGGCCTCCGAGAGCGTGATCTCGACCGCCGGGTACCGCTCGTGGAAGCCGGCCAGCAGGTCGGGCAGCCCGATCGGGCCCACCGACGTCACCATGCCGATCGCGACCTGCCCACGGACCAGCCCGGCCAGCTCCTCGACGGCTTCGCGCACCCCCTGCACCGCCGCGAGCGCGGCCCGGGCGTGCGGCAGGGCCGCCGCGCCGACGTCGGTGAGCCGGACCGTCCGGCCGGAGCGGTCCAGCAGCTCCTGCCCCAGCTCCCGCTCCAGGCGTTTGACCTGCGCACTCACCCCGGGTTGAGCCACGTGCAGGCGCTCGGCCGCGCGGGTGAAGTTGCCTTCTTCCGCGACGGCGACGAAGTAGGCGAGCTGATGCAGTTCCATAAGCACCGATTCTAGTCAGCAGAAAAACCAGATCTTGGACTTCTGATCGGGCTCGCCCGAAGCTGGAGGCATGAACCTCCTCCAGCCCGGCCAGGACGGGTACACCGAAGAAATCGCCGGATTCCAGACGGCGGTGCCGACGTCACCCGCGGCCGTCGTCGCCGCCGAGAGCGCCGAAGACGTCGTCGCCGCGGTGCGCTACGCCGCCGAGCACCGGCTGCCCGTCGCGGTCCAGGCCACCGGGCACGGCCTGACGGCCGGCACCGACGGCGTCCTGATCAGCACCCGCCGGATGACCGGCGTCGAGATCGACGCCACGGCCCGGACCGCCCGGGTCGAGGCGGGTGTCCGGTGGGAAGCGGTCATCGAAGCCGCCGGCGCGCACGGCCTGGCGCCGTTGAGCGGCTCGTCGCCGGACGTCAGCGTCGTCGGCTACACGCTCAGCGGCGGCTTCGGGCTGATGGCCCGCCGGTACGGCCGGGCCGCCGACCACGTCCGTGCCCTCGACGTCGTGACCGCCGACGGCGAGCTCCGGCGCGTCGAGCCGGGCTCGGACCTGTTCTGGGCCCTGCGCGGTGGCCGCGACGGCTTCGGCGTCGTGACGGCGATCGAGTTCTCCCTCCTGCCGGTCGCCGAGCTCTACGGCGGCAGCCTCACCTTCGACGGCGCCGACGTGCCGGCCGTGCTGCGCGCCTGGCGGACGTGGTCGGCGGCCGCGCCGGACACGCTGACGACGTCACTGGCCATGATCCAGTACCCCGACCTGCCGGTGGTGCCCGCGCCGGTGCGTGGCCGGCACGTCGCCCAGGTCCGGATCGCGTACCTCGGCGAGGACGGCGACGACGTCGTCGCGCCGCTGCGGGCCGTCGCCCCCGCGCTGGCGGACACGCTGCGGCGCATGCCGTTCACCGAGTCGGGGTCGATCGCGGCCGAGCCGCGGCAGCCGCACGGCTACCACGGCACCAACGCGACCGTTTCCCAGCTGAACGAGGCCATGCTCGACGCGATCGTCGAGCACGCGGGCCCGGGCGCGGCCGCGCCGCCGGTGCTGATCATCGACCGGCTCGGCGGTGAGCTCGCCCGGACCCCGGAGGTGCCGGGCGTGGGCTGGGACTCGGCGGCCGAGTTCGTCGTCCGGGCGTTGACGGTGGTCGGCGACGACGGCGTCGCGGCAGCCCGGCGCGTGCACGCGAAGCTGTTCGACGCGCTGGCGCCGTGGACGACCGGCCGGCTGCTGCCGTTCGTCTACGGCGAGCACGCGCCGGACGAGGTCGCGGAGAGCGTCTTTTCCGGCGCCGACCTGCGGCGGCTGCGGGAGCTGAAGCGCCGGTACGACGCCGGGAACGTCTTCCGGGCCGGGTGAGGCGGGCAGAAGGCCGGGGATCGGGGGCCATATACTCGGCCGGCCTGATCACACCGATAGGGGAACCGTCTTGCGCACGATGAGTCACGAGGACTACCTCGGCATGCGGCGGTTCCCCGGGCTCGACGGCCTGCGCGCGCTCGCCGCGACGATGGTCATCTTCTTCCACTTCGGCGGGCCGAACTGGACGTGGCTGTCGGGCTGGGTCGGCGTCTACCTCTTCTTCGTGCTGTCCGGGTTCCTGATCACCACGCTGCTGCTGCGCGAGCAGGACCGCAACGGCCGGATCTCGCTGTCGAACTTCTACATCCGGCGCGTGTTCCGGATCCTGCCGCCGTACCTGGTGATCCTCGGCGGGATCGTGGCGTTCGTGATCCTGCGCGGCGAGTTCTACTCGCGCGACTTCCCGCAGGCGCTGAAGTACTACCTGACGTTCCTCAACGAGTTCCTGCCGGCGGCCACCACCGGCACGGACAACTTCTTCAGCGGCTCGTGGACGCTCGGGATCGAGGAGAAGTTCTACCTGGTCTGGCCGTTCCTGCTGGTCGCGATCGGGATCGGCGCGGCGAAGCGCAAGTTCCTGCTGGTCGGCACGGCGATGATCGCGCTGCTGGCCCTGGTCCCGCTGACCACCGGCGGCTTCGTCCTGAACGAATCGCAGACGGCGATCTACCGCTCGACGATCCACTACTTCATCCTGGCGGGCGGCTGCCTGCTGGCGATCCTGCTGCACTACCGCCGCGGGTACGCGCTGCTGAAGCCGCTGACCCACCCCCTGGCGGCGATCCCGATCGTCGCGGCGTTCGCGCTGCTGCACACGAACTTCGACGACCTGTGGCACGAGACCCGCAACAACCTGTGGCTGCTGGTGGCGTACGCGGGGCTGACGATGCTCCTGCTGATCGTCCTGGTGAGCCCGGGCCCGCTGCGCTGGCTGCTGAGCACGGCCCCGATGCGGTTCGTCGGTGAGCGCTCGTACTCGCTGTACCTGCTGCAGGGGCCGGTGCACTTCGCGGTGGTCCAGGCGGTGCCGGGGCTCGCACCGCACCGGACGGTCTCGGCGCTGACGGTGTTCATCGTCGGCCTGGCGATCGCGGACCTCATCCACCGCTGGGTCGAGAAGCCCCTCATCGACGTCGGCAAGCGCCTGATCACCCGCAAGGACACCCGGCGCGCGGAACAGCAGGAGGCAGACCGCCCCGCCGCAACGCGCGCCGAGCCCGAGCCGGCGCCGATCGGTTCCTAGCGCTCGTCGGTTCCCGGCCGCGGGGCGCCTTCGGCACCGGTGGCGCGGAGCCACGAAGCCCCCCGCAGCCAACAGCGCCGGCGTCAGCCGCCGGAACCGCGCGCGAGAGTCTTCGTACGGAGCCCGCGCCGATCGACCCGGACCGCTCTGAACCGAGGAGTTGTGGCGGCGCTACACCGCGCGCCTGGCGCAGGCCGGCACCGGCCCGAACCGGCGCCGATCGGTTCCTAGCGCTCGTCGGTTCCCGGCCGCGGGGCGCCTTCGGCACCGGTGGCGCGAAGCCACGAAGGCCCCCGCAGCGACCAGCGCCGGCGTCAGCCGCCGGAACCGCGCGCGGGAGTCTTCGTACGGAGCCCGCGCCGATCGGCCCGGCGCGACGCGCGCCGGCGCCGATCGGTTCCTAGCGCTCCAGGACCACGATCGGGATGACCCGGGTGGTCTTCGTCTCGTACTCCGCGAAGCCCTCCGCGTGCGCGACCATGCCCGCGTACAGGCGGTCGCGCTCGGCGCGGTCGGCGATCACGGTGGCCGTCGCCTCGAACTTCTCGGTGCCGACCTCGACCGTGACCTTCGGGTTGGCGACCAGGTTGTGGTACCAAGCCGGGTTCTTCGGCGCGCCGCCCATCGACGCAGCGACGACGTAGCGGTCGCCGTCCTTCGTGTAGACGAGCGGGGACAGGCGCTCCGCGCCGCTCTTCGCGCCGGTGGTGGTGAGCAAGAGCACGTTCTTGCCCTCGAAGTAGTTGCCGACCTTGCCCTCGTTGGCCCGGAATTCCTCGACGACCTGCTTGTTGAAGTCGTTCATCTCGGCTGGCGTGGTCATGGGATCCCCTTGTTTCTGGCCGGTACGCTCAAGCGGGCGCGAGGTACGCTCGGGCGAAGAGTTTGTTTTGCAAGCAAAGCTACCGACGGGAGGTGAGCGGTGTCAACGGAGGCCGGACCGAGTGTCGAGGACGGCGTGCGGCAGCTCCTGCTGCTCATGCCCCGGCTGGTCGGCCGCGCGAAGCGCACCCCGGTGCCGGCCGAGCTCGACGGCTGCGCGCTGGCGCCGCGGCACCTTTCGCTGCTGTCTTACCTGCTCTTCGACGGCCCGATGACGGTCACCGAACTCGCCACCCGCCTCCAGGTGGCCCCGACGACGGCCAGCCTGATGGTCGGCGACCTCAGCCGCCAGGGCGTCCTGAACCGCGACGAAGACCCGGCCGACCGCCGCCGCACGATCGTCAGCATCACCGACGACAAGCGCCCGGCCGTCGACGCCTGGCTCGCCCGCGGCGCCAAGGCCTGGAGCGACGCCCTGACCCCGCTCACCCCGGCCGAGCGCCGCCTGGTCATCACGACCCTGGAAGCCTACGAACGCGGCACCTGCGAAGGCCCCACCTGCTGACCCCCGTGATCAGAGGGGTCGACACGGCGTTATTCGTCGCCGCGCTTTTCGCGGGCCAGCTTGCGCTGGGCTTCCGCGCGTTCCCGGCACTTGCGGAGGAATTCCTCGTCGTCTTCCGGGCTCGTGGCCGCGAAGCGGCCCGGGCGGTCGTACTCCGGGAACGCCGGCGCCTGGCGCTCGTACGGGCCGCGCGCCCGCGCCACCTGCTGCGGACGGCCCGCCACCAGCCAGATGATCGAGCCGACCAGCGGCACCACCAGCACGAGCAGCAGCCACAACCCCTTCGGCAGGTTGCGGCAGGACCCCTCGTCCGTGGTGATCACGTCGACCAGGCAGAAGATCCACAACCCGAACGTGACGACGCCGAGCAGGCCGTTGAAATACAGCAATTCCCCGCCTTCCCCCAAAGGATGAACGCGGTAAGTCTTAGCAGAAGCCCCGGGCCGTTCAGCCGCGGGTCACCCGCAGGCGAACGGGCATCCGGAGATTCGGCGACGAAACCCAGGAGACTTCCGCTTCTGTCAGGCGGAATCCACGCAACGCCCCGAGAACGCCGGCCGCGAGAGCGTGCGCTTGCCGCGCGCCCGGGCACGCGCGCTGCCCCGCCCCGAACGGCGTCCCGGCGAGGGACACCGTCACGTCGGCGCCGTCGACCCGGCGGCGCGTGGCGAGCACCGGCTGTTCGGCCGGTTTTCCGGTCAGGGCCGCGAAAAGCTCGTTCCCGATGAGCCCCGCCGTGGCGTCGCAGGCCTGGACGAGCAGGCCGATCCGCGCCGCCGCGAGTTCCGTCGGCCCGCCGCACACCTCGACCAGCCGCGCCAACGCCGCTTCCGCGTCCGCGCCCGGCGTCACGTGCGGGTGGTAAGCCGCCGCGAGCGGGACGACGTCGGCCGAGACGTCCGGCAGGCCCAGCGCTTCGGCGAGCACCCCCACCGGCACCGGCCGCGCGATCCGCGCCATCACGTCGACGACTTCGACACCCGCCACGATCGCCGAAGTACGCGAGAAAGCGTTGTCCTGCAACAACTCTACGTCAAGATCACCCAGCAGATCCACGGCGAGCGCCCGCCGCCGGACGTGGTCGGCGCCGTTGCTGAAGCGGGCGACGGACGCCCGCAGCCACGCGACACTCCCCGGAGCACCATCGACGGGCACGGGCGGAACCGGAGCGGAAAGCGAAGTCATAGCGCGAAGTTAGCCGCGGAAAACGTCGGCGAGCGCCGAAGTTTCACAGCACCGGAGCAGCCGGGAACCACGTCGCCTGCGGCCCACCGCACCGCGTCGGGCGCGGGACGTCGTGCTGGAACCACCACGCCTCGGTGACGCGGCCGTCCGGCAGCCGGTACGTCGGCGGGCCGCCCACCCGGCCGAGCCCGGCCGCCTGCAGCGACCGCGCGCTGGCGACGTTGCCGACCTCCGCGCCGGCCCGCACCCGCGTCAGGCCGAGGTGGTCGTGCGCCAGCGTCAGCCCGGCCGCGAAGAGCACGCGCCCGAACCCGCGGCCGCGGTACGCCGGCGCGAGGTAGCCGCCGGTCTCCGGGCCGCCGTCCTCGCCCGTGTGCACGCTCACCAGGCCGACGCAGCGGTTGGCCTCGACGTCGATCATCACCAGGTCGACGGACTGCGGATCGGGGGACGCCCAGTCCGGCCCGGTGCCGGGCACGACCCGCAGCGCGTCCGCCCGCGCCGGCTCGGCGACGATCGAGTCGCGCTGCCAGCCGAGCCACCGCTGCGCGGCCGGATCACTGCCCCCGGCCACGGCGGCGGCGTACTCCCACGCGGTCGGCGTGCGGAAGAGGAAGCGCCCGCCGCGCAGCACGTGGCCCTGCCGGTCGCAGGTCCGCTTGGTCATCAGGCGGCCCCGGCGGGTGAGCCGGTCGAAGATCCCCTTGGTGGCTGGCAGCATCGCGGCGAAATCGTAGCGGAGCGATCCGGCCGGGAGTTGCTATCGTGGCGCGATGACGGCCGTACCCGAGGCAACCGAACTGGACGGCTCCGGCCGGTCCGCCCAGCCTCGCCAGCTCATCGTGACGGTGTACGGCCTCTACTCGCGCACCGAAGGCGGCTGGCTCTCGGTCGCCTCGCTGATCGACCTGCTGGCCGCGGTCGGCGTCGACGAGCCCGCGGTGCGCTCGTCGATCTCCCGGCTGAAGCGGCGCGGGATCCTCGAAGCGGTCCGCCGCGACGCGACGGCGGGTTACGAGCTGTCCGACGAAGCCCGCGAAATCCTGCGCGAGGGCGACGAGCGGATCTTCCGCCGCGGCCGCGCGACCCCGGCCGACGGCTGGCTGCTCGCGGTGTTCTCGGTGCCCGAGACCGAACGCCACAAGCGCCACCTCCTGCGCACCCAGCTCGCCCGGATGGGCTTCGGCACGGCGGCCTCCGGCGTCTGGATCGCCCCGGCCCACCTGCACGCGGCGACCGAGGAAGCGCTCACCCGGCTCGGCCTGGCCGGGTACGCCGACCTGTTCCGCGCCGACCACCTGGCCTTCGGCGACGTCGCGGCGAAGGTCCGCGACTGGTGGGACCTCGACCGGCTGGACGAGCTGTACACGACCTTCCTCGACGAGCACGGGCCGGCGCTGCGGCGCAAGTCCGTGACGGAGGAGCAGGCGTTCGCCGACTACGTCCGGGTGCTGACCGGCTGGCGGCGGATGCCCTACCTCGACCCGGGCCTGCCCGCGGAGTTCCTGCCGGCCGGCTGGTCGGGGATCCGCGCGGCCGAGCTGTTCTTCCAGCTGCACGCGCAACTGGAGACGCCGGCCCGCGCGTACGTCGCGAAGGCGATCAACCTCGGCTGAGCACCGCGAAGCCCTGGACCTCGACCAGCGCCTCCTCGTCCCACAGCCGGGACACGCCGATGCCCGCCATCGCCGGGTACTCCGTGTCCGCGAGGCGCTTCCACACCCGGCCGATCTCGCGCGCGTGGGCGCGGTAATCGGCCATGTCGACGATGTAGACCGTCACGCTGCACAGATCCGCCGGGGAGCCGCCGGCCGCGCGCAGCGACGCCAGGAGGTTGCCGAGCGCGCGCTCGAACTGCTCGACCACGCCGTCGCCGACGATCTTGTTCGACGCGTCCAGCGCGGTCTGCCCGGCGAGGAAGACCACCCGGCCCTCGGCCACCACTGCGTGCGAGAACCCGGACGGCCGGCCCAGCTCCGGCGGGTTGATGCGTTCCATGCGGGACACGGTACGCCATCTTTCGCGTTATTGACGGTCGTAGTCACCACGACATACCCTGGACGGCGTGCGAATCGCGGTCATCGGTGGCGGCCCGGCGGGTCTGTACTTCGCCGCGCTCGCGAAGCAGCTCGGTCCCGGCCACGAAATCACCGTCTGGGAGCGCAACGCACCCGACGACACCTTCGGCTTCGGCGTCGTGTTCTCCGACGAGACGCTCGGCGGCATCGAGCACGCCGACGCGGCGGTGCACGAGGCGATGAAGGCCGAATTCGCTCGCTGGGACGACATCGACGTCCACTACCGCGGCACGGTCACCACCTCGGGCGGCCACGGCTTCGCCGCGATGAGCCGCAAGCGCCTGCTCGGCATCCTGCAGAGCCGCTGCGGCGAACTCGGCGTCGGCATGCACTTCCGGGAAGAAGCACCCACCGACCTCAGCGGCTACGACCTGGTCATCGCGGCCGACGGCGTCAACTCGGCCGTGCGCGCGCGGTACGCCGAGACGTTCCGGCCGAGCGTCGAGACCCGCCGGTGCCGGTACATCTGGCTGGGCACGGACCTGGTGTTCGACGCCTTCAAGTTCTACGTCCTGGAAACGCCGGCCGGGATCATGCAGATCCACGGCTACCCGTACGGCCGCGACGGCAGCACGTTCATCCTCGAGGTGCAGGAAGACGTCTGGCAGCGGACGTTCGGGCCGATCGCGGCGACGTCGCTCAAGCCCGGCGAGAGCGACGAGAAGTCGATCGCGCTGATCCGCGAGCTGTGCGCCGACGTCCTCGACGGCCACCAGGTCATGGCGAACAACTCGAAGTGGGTCTCGTTCGGCACGGTCCGCTGCGAGACGTGGGTGCATGAGAACGTCGTCCTCCTCGGCGACGCCGCGCACACCGCGCACTTCTCGATCGGCTCGGGCACGAAACTGGCGATGGAGGACGCGCTCGCGCTGGCCGCGTGCCTGCACGAAAACGACGGCGTCGCAGCTGCTTTGAAGGCCTACGAGCTGGAACGGCGGCCGGTCGTCACGTCGACGCAGCGGGCCGCGCAGGCCAGCCTGGAGTGGTTCGAGAACATCGCGCAGTACGCCCACCAGGAGCCGCCGCAGTTCGCGTTCAACATCCTCACGCGCAGCCGCCGCGTCACCTACGACAACCTCCGCCTGCGCGACCCCGAATTCGCCGCCGAACTGGACACCTGGTTCGCGCGCACGCTCGGGACGACGTCGCGGCCGCCGATGTTCCAGCCGTTCAAGTTGGGTGAACTGGAACTGCCCAACCGGATCGTCGTGTCCCCGATGGACATGTACTCCGCGGTGGACGGCGTGCCGGGCGACTTCCACCTGGTGCACCTGGGCAGCAAGGCCCTCGGTGGTGCCGGGCTGGTGATGACCGAGATGGTCTGCGTCTCCCCCGAAGGCCGGATCACGCCCGGCTGCGGCGGACTGTACACAGCGGACCAGGAAGCGGCGTGGAAGCGGGTCGTCGATTTCGTCCACACGCAGACGCCGGCGCGCATCGGCGTCCAATTGGGACACTCCGGGCGCAAGGGCTCGACGAAACTCATGTGGGACGGCATCGACGAGCCGCTGCCGTCCGACAACTGGGAGATTTGCGCACCTTCACCACTGCCCTATTCGGACCGCAACCAAGTCCCGCGTGCACTGTCCACAACGGACCTCGTAGAGATCCGTGAGCAGTTCGTCGCCTGCGCTCGGGCCGCGGCGCGCGCCGGGTTCGACGTCCTCGAGCTGCACTGCGCACACGGCTACCTGCTGTCGTCGTTCCTCTCGCCGCTGACCAACCGTCGGAGTGACGAGTACGGCGGCTCGCTCGAAAACCGGCTGCGGTTTCCCCTGGAGGTCTTCGATGCCGTCCGCGCGGTGTGGCCCGCCGAGCGGCCGATGACGGTCCGGATTTCGGCGACCGACTGGTGCGAGGGCGGCCTCGACGCCGACGACGCCGTCGAGATCGCGCGGGCGTTCGCCGCCCACGGCGCCGCGGGCATCGACGTCTCGACCGGCCAGGTCGTCAGCGACGAGCGTCCGCAGTACGGCCGCAGCTACCAGACCCCGTACGCCGACCGGATCCGCAACGAGATCGGCGAGGAGTACGGGATCGCGGTGATCGCGGTCGGTGCGATCTCGTCCTACGACGACGTCAACTCGCTGATCCTGGCCGGGCGCGCGGACCTGTGCGCCCTGGGCCGGACCCACCTCTACGATCCACAGTGGACGTTGCACGCGGCGGCCGAACAGGATTACCCGATGCCGTGGCCGAAGCCGTTCGCCGCGGGCCGCCGCAAGCCGCAGACGGGCCGCTCCGACGGGCCGGAGCCGCGCCTCGACCTCGTCCGGTCCGGTCCCACCGGCACCGCTCACGCCCGCTGGCGACCGGGAGCGTCCACATGACCTTCACCCTGGATCCGGAGCAACGCGCGTTCGCCGAGGAAGTCCGGCGGGTGGCGACCGAGCAGCTGCTCCCCCTCGCCGAGTCCGGAGTGGAGGGTGCGGTCAACCGCCCGCTGCTCAAGGCGATGGGTGCGCTCGGCCTGCTCGCCCGGCTCTTCCCCGGGGTCGCTTCGGGCACGCCGTCCAGGCAGGCGGCCGCGACGGACCTGTGCATCCTGCGCGAGAACCTCGCCACGATCAGCACCGAGGCCGAGACCGCACTGGCGTTGCAGGGCCTGGGAAGTTACCCCGTGCTCCAGTCCGGAAGGGACGAACAGGTCGCGAAGTGGCTGCCCGCGGTGGCGGCCGGCGACGCGGTGGCGGCGTTCGCGCTCACCGAACCGGACGCGGGCTCGGACGCGGCGGCGCTGGCCCTCGCGGCGGAGCCCGACGGCGACGGCTGGCGCCTGACCGGCGAAAAGATGTGGATCTCCAACGCCCCCGAAGCCGACTTCTACACCGTTTTCGCGCGTACGACACCGGGAGCGGGCGCACGCGGGGTGAGCGCGTTCGTCGTCCCCGCCGACCGGCCGGGCCTCGGCGGCGAGCACCTCGACCTGGTCAGCCCGCACCCGATCGGCACGCTGACGTTCGACGGCGTTTCGGTGCAGCGTGAGGAATTGCTCGGCGAAGAGAACCACGGCTTCGCCGTGGCGATGCGGACGCTGGACCTGTTCCGCCCGAGCGTCGGCGCGTTCGCCGTCGGGATGGCACAAGCCGCGCTGGACGCCACTGTGGACCACACCGGCGAGCGGGAAGCCTTCGGTGGCCCGCTGCTCAAGCAGCAGGCGGTGGCGCACACCCTCGCCGAGATGGCCACCCGCACCGAAGCCGCCCGGCTCCTGGTCTACGCGGCGGCGGGGGCGTACGACGCGGGCGAGCCGAACCTCGGCGGCCGCGCGGCGATGGCGAAGCTGTTCGCCACCGAGGCGGCGCAGTTCGTCGTCGACTCGGCGGTCCAGCTCCACGGTGCCCGCGCGCTGCGGCGCGGGCACCTGCTGGAGCACCTGTACCGGGAGGTCCGGGCGCCCCGGATCTACGAAGGCGCGTCGGAGATCCAGCGGACGATCATCGCGCGCTGGCTGGCTTCGGGTGCCGGTCGAGCCACCACTGGCTGAGCAGCAGCAGCGTCAGGATGCTCAACGCGGCCGACACCGTGGCGGCGCTGAGGATCATCGTTTCCTTGTCCCCGCCCCGCGGCATGACCACCAGAAAGCCGATCGGGGACAGCGCGCGGGTCATCAGCGTGTTCATGCACATGGCGAAGCTGCGGATCATCCACTTCCGGTGCTCGGCGAACCGGCGCTGCCGCACGGCCCGCCACCCGGCCACGGTGAAGCCGAGCCACAGCAGAGCGGCCACGACGTTGAGCGCGGCGACGACCGGCCCGAACGGGCTCACCGCCCCGATCGTCGCCGCCAGCACGGCGGAGGGAATGGCGCCGGCGAAGACGTAGACGCGCCCGATCCGCCGGTGCGCGATCGGGTGCTCCCGGCGCAGCCACGGCCAGATCTGCAGGATGACGCCGACGATGGCCACGCTGCCGAACGCGATGTGCGCCACGAGGAACCAGTAGTGCGCGGCGAACCCGGCGGGCGCGGGAACGCGCGACTGCGCGGGATCGAGCGTGAGGTAGGGCGGCACTGAATAGGCGAGGAAGACGGCGACGACCAGGGCGAGCGGCGCCACCCAGGGCCGTCGCCACCACTTCGGCGGCGCAGCGGCAGGTACGGGTGTGACATCGGTCCGGACGGTCATGGCTTCCCCCGGGGTCGGCTTTTCTTCCAACGTTACGGAAAGTCCCGAGGGGAAGCCATGGGGTGAGCCACCGCCACCGTGGTGGGGCCCACCCCACCGCCGTTCAGCGGCCGCGGACCCGCCGGACGGTGTCGCGGTAGAAGTACCCGCTCTGCTTGATCGTCCGCTCCTGCGTCTCGTAGTCCACCCGGATCAACCCGAACCGCTTCGCGTACCCGTACGCCCACTCGAAGTTGTCCAACAGCGACCACGCGAAGTACCCGCGCACGTCCGCCCCGGCCTGACGGGCCGCCGCCACCGCCGCGATGTGCGAGGCCAGGTACGCCGTACGTCCGTCGTCACGCACGAACCCCGAAGAGTCCGGGTCGTCGTCGAAGGCCGAGCCGTTCTCCGTGATGTACATCGGCAGGCCCGGGTAGTCGCGGCCCAGGCGGGTCAGCAGCTCCGTGAACTTCCCCGGCAGGATCTCCCAGCCCATCGCCGTCGTCGGCTCGCCGAACGGGATCACCCGGGACGCCGGGACACCGTCCGCGTCGACCGCGGACCCGGCATCGTCCACGCCCGAGAACTGCTGGCCGAAGTAGTAGTTCACGCCCAGGAAGTCCAGCGGCGTCGAGATCACCGAGAGGTCGCCGTCCTGGATCGGGAGGCGGACGTTGCGCGCCGCCAGGTCCTCGACCACGTCCTCCGGGTACCGGCCGTGGACCAGCGGGTCCAGGTAGATGCGGACGCCGAGGCCGTCGGCCTGGCGGGCCGCGCGGACGTCCTCCGGGGAGTCGGTCGCCGGGTCGGCCGTGCACATGTTGAGCGTGATGCCGAACTGCGTGTCCGCCGGCGCCGCCTCGCGCATCCGCTGCACCGCCAGCCCGTGGCCCAGCAGCAGGTGGTGCACCGCGTGCAACCCCGCCGCGTAGTCGCGGCGGCCCGGCGCCATCACGCCGTGCACGTACCCGTGCATCGCCGAGCACCACGGCTCGTTCAGCGTCGTCCAGTGGCGGACCCGATCCTTCAGCCGGTCGAACACCAGCATCGCGTAGTCGGCGAACCGGTACGCCGTGTCACGAGCCGGCCAGCCGCCCGCGTCCTCGAGCTCCTGCGGGAGGTCCCAGTGGTACAGCGTCAGCCACGGCGTGATGCCCCGGCTCAGCGTCTCGTCGACGAGCCGGTCGTAGAACCCGATGCCCGCCTCGTTGACGCCGCCGCGGCCGTGCGGCTGGACCCGGGGCCACGCCACGGAAAACCGGTAGGTGTCCGCCCCGAGCTCGGTGACGAGCCCGATGTCGGACGGCATCCGGTGGTAGTGGTCGCAGGCGATGTCACCGTTGTCATTGTTGTCGATCGCCCACGGCACCCGGCAGAACGTGTCCCAAATGGACGGTGTGCGCCCGTCCTCGGAGACCGCGCCTTCGATCTGGTACGCGGCGGTCGCCACGCCCCAGCGGAAGTCCGGCGGCAGGGTGTCGATCAGCGCCTGCTGCTCGGCGGTCGCGGCTGTGGTCTCGGTCAAGGCGGCTCTCCTCCAGGGGTATCGGACACCGGCGTTCAGGAAGTGACGGGGTGCAGCCAGCACGCCACTTCGCGCGCCGGGTCGCCGGGCGTGCCCAGCAGCGGCACGCGGTCGGGGCACGGCTCGAAAGCCTTGGGGCACCGCGGGTGGAACGCGCAGCCGGACGGCATCCCGCGCGTGTCCGGCGGCGATCCGGGAATCCCGGACAGTTCGCGCCGCGGCCCCCGCAGGGCGGGGAACGAGTTGAGCAGGCCGTGGCTGTACGGGTGCAGCGCGTCCCGGTAGAGGTCCGCCGCCGGCGCCTGCTCGACGATCCGGCCGCCGTACATGATCGCGATCCGGTCCGAGAACTCCACCAGCAGCGACAGGTCGTGCGTGATGAACAGGACCGAGAACCCCAGCCGTTCGCGCAGTTCCACGAGCTGGCCGAGGATCTGCCGTTGCATCACGACGTCGAGCGCGGTCGTCGGCTCGTCCATGATGACGATCCGCGGTTCCAGCGCGAGCGCCATCGCGATCATCACCCGCTGCCGCATCCCGCCGGACAGCTGGTGCGGGTACGCCTCCAGCCGGTCGGCCGAAATCCCCACCAGCTTCAGCAGGTCGCGAGCCCGCGCGATCCGGCCCGCGCGGGTCGTGCCCGGCTCGTGCGCCTTGATGACGTCGACGAGCTGCGTGACCACCTTGTGCACCGGGTTCAGCGAGTTCATCGCACCTTGGAACACAATGGACGTTTCCGCCCACCGGAAGTCCCGCAGCTGCTTGTGCGTCAGGCGGAGGACGTCGTACGGCTCGCCGTCGGCGGGGTGGTAGATCACCTCGCCGCCACGGATGACGCCCGGCGGCGCGAGCAGCCGGGTCAGCCCGTAGGCCAAAGTGGACTTGCCGCTGCCGCTTTCCCCGGCCAGGCCGAGGACTTCGCCGCGGTGCAGCGTCAGGTGCACGTCCCGGACCGCGCGCACGGCCTCGTCGCCGACGCCGTAGTCGACGTCCAGGCCCTTGATCTCCAGCACCGGGTCCATCATGGTCGTTCCTCCCGCCCGAGCACGGGCGTGAAGCCCACCCGCATGCGATGCGTCTTCCCGTCGGCGCCGCGCACGCGGGCCTTGCCGCTGCCGCGCAACCGCGGGCTGACGAACTCGTCGATGCCGAAGTTGAGCAGGGACAACGCGGTGCCGAGGATGGCGATCGCCAGCCCGGCGGGCACGAACCACCACCACGCGCCCTGCGCGAGCGCCTGCTGGCTCTGGGCCCAGAACAGGATGGTGCCCCAGTTCCAGTTGGACAGTCCCGAGACGCCGACGAAGGCCAGGGTGATCTCCGACATCACGGCGAAGATCACCGTGCCGACGAAGCTGGACGCGATCACCGCGGTCAGGTTCGGCAGGATCTCGAAGAAGATGATCCGCCAGGTCGACTCGCCGGTCGCCCGGGCCGCTTCGACGTACTCCCGGCCGCGCAACGACAGCGTCTGCGCCCGGAGCACCCGCGCGCCCCACGCCCACGACGTGCAGCCGATGATCACCGCCACCAGGATGTCGCCACCGCCCGGCACCGCGCTGCCGATGATGATGATCAGCGGCAGCGCCGGGATCACCAGGAACACATTGGACAGCGCGGAGAGCCCCTCGCCGGGCGTGCCGCCGAGGTAGCCGGACGTCACGCCGACGATCACCGCGAGGATGGTCGCCACGATCCCGGCGGCCAGCCCGACCAGCATGACGCTGCGCGTGCCGACCACGACCTGGCTGAAGATGTCCTGGCCGAGGTGGGTGGTGCCGAACCAGTGCCGTCCCGACGGCGACTCCAGCAGGTCACTGCTGCGGGCCGACGGGTCGTACGGTGCGATCCACTCCCCGATGATCGCGATGACCACGAAGAAGACGATGACGGCGAGGCCGGTGGCGGTCTTGCCGCCGGTGAGGAACCGGAAGCGGCGCCGGCGGGCGACCGCTTCGAGTGGGAGGGCCTGGGCGGCCTTGACGTCCGCCGCGGGTACGGCCATGTCAGCCCTCCTTCCGAGTGCGCGGGTCGAGTGCGAGGTAGGCGACGTCGGCGAGCAGGTTGGCCACCAGCACCGAGAGCGTGATGATCAGGAAGATGCCCTGCATCAGCGGGTAGTCCTGCGAGCCGACCGCCTGGAACAGCTGGTAGCCGACACCCGGGTAGGAGAAGACGATCTCCACCAGCAGCGTCCCGCCGACGATGAACCCGAGCGCCAGCGCGAAGCCGGACACGCTGGGCAGCAGCGCGTTGCGCGCCGCGTACCCGACCATCACCCGGCGTTCCGGCAGGCCCTTGGCGTGCGCGACGGTGACGTAGTCCTCCGACGCGACGGTGACCATCATGTTGCGCATGCCCAGGATCCAGCTGCCCATCGAGCTGATCAGGATGGTCAGCGCGGGCAGCAGGCTGTGCTGGATCGCGCTGCCGATGAACTCGCCGTCCCAGCCCGGGACGGTACCCGGGTCGTAGCCGCCGGACGACGGGAAGAAGCTGCCCGGGCCGGCCAGGATCGTCAGCGCGATCAGGCCGAGCCAGAAGTACGGGATCGACGAGAGGAACGTCGTCACCGGCAGCAGGCCGTCGACCCACGAGCCGCGCTTCCAGCCGGCGACCACGCCGAGCCCGGTGCCGAGCGCGAAGCCGACGACCGTGGTGATGCCGACCAGGATGATCGTCCACGGCAGGCTGTCGGTGAGCAGGTCGGAGACCGGCGTCGGGAAGAACGTGAACGAGATCCCGAGGTCACCGCGGAAGAGCTGGCCCCAGTAGTCGAAGTACTGGGAGATCAGGCTTTCGTTCTTGTCGAGTCCGAAGAGGACGTACAGCGACTCGATGGCGTCCGCGCTGATCATGCCCTGGTTCTTCGCGATCAGCGACTGCACCGGGTCGCCGGGGATCATCCGCGGGATGAAGAAGTTGATGGTGACGGCGGCCCACGCGGTGAAGAGGTAGAAGCCGAGCCGCTGCAGCAGGTACCTCATCGGGCGGCCCCGTCGTAGAGCCAGCAGGCGGTCCAGTGCCCCGGCGCGTCGCCGACGTCGAACCGCGGCGGCAGCTCGGTCTCGCACCGGGCCAGGGCCACCGGGCAGCGCGGGTGGAACCGGCAGCCCGGCGGCGGGTCGATCAGGCTCGGCGGTTCGCCGGAGCCGCGTTCGGCCGGCGTCTCCGCGGGGTCGCCGCCGTCCGCGATCCGGTCCGGGTCGGGCGCGGATTCGATGAGCAGCCGGGTGTACGGGTGCGCCGGCCGCTGCGTGATGGTCTCGCTGTCGCCGCCTTCGACCATCCGGCCCGCGTACATCACCATCGTGTCGTCGGCGAAGTAGCGCGCGGACGCGATGTCGTGCGTGATGTACAGGATGGCCAGGTGCAGGCGTTCCTTGAGGTCCCGCAGCAGGTTCAGCACGCCGAGCCGGATGGAGACGTCCAGCATGGACACCGGCTCGTCGGCCAGCAGGGCCTCCGGGTCGGCGCCGAGCGCCCGCGCGATCGCGACGCGCTGGCGCTGGCCGCCGGACAGCTCGTGCGGGAACTTGTCGATGTACCGCTCGGGCGGGGTCAGCTGGACGCGCGCGAGCAGCTCGTGCAGCGACTGCTCGAGGTCGTCGCCGGCCCGGCCGTGGATCTTCAGGGCCCGCGTCAGGTGGTAGCGCACGGTGTGCACCGGGTTCAGCGACGCGAACGGGTCCTGGAAGATCATCTGGACGCGGCGGGCGTAGGCGCGGAACGCCTTGCCGCGCTTGACGTCGATGCTGTCGCCGTGCAGCCGGATGTCGCCGCCGGTGCGCGGGTAGAGGCCGGCGAGCAGCCGCGCGACCGTCGACTTGCCCGAGCCGGACTCGCCGACCAGCGCGGTGACGCGGCCACGCCGGAGCGTCAGGCTCACGTCGTCGACGGCCTGGATGCTGCGGCGTGGCCCGGTCAGGGCGGCCCGGCCTTTGCGGCGGACCGGGAAGTGCTTGGTGAGGCCCGCGGCCTCGAGGACCACGGGGAGGTCCCCCTCCGACCCGACGGCGACGGGGTCGGAGGGGGACTGCTCGGTCGTCACGGCTGAATCCGCCATCGTCAGGCCGCGGGCTTGAGGTGCAGGACGATGTCGAGCGCGTTGCGCAGCGTCGGCTGGGCCGGCGCGTACGGGTTGGCGTCGTCGGGCCAGCCGACCCAGTTCTTCGTGCTGTACTCGCCGCCGGAGTTGGCCGCCGACGTGGGGATCATCGGCTGCTGCTCGATCATGATCTTCTGCAGCGTCGCCATGGCCGCGGTGCGGGCGGCGTCGTCCTCGGCGTTGGCGTAGGTTTCCAGGGCCTTGGTCGCCTCGTCGTTCTTGTAGCGGCCGTAGTTGCCGTTGATGCCGCCCTGGCCGGTCGGCTTGTAGCGGTTGCCGTCCATGACGTCGCGGTACATGTCGTACGGCGTCGACCCGTCGTTGGTCCAGTGCATCAGGCCCTCGAAGTCACCGGTGTCGACCGACTTCATCCAGGCGTCCTGGTTCATCTTCTCGACCGTGGCGGTGATGCCGATCTGCGCCAGGTTGTCCTTGATGATCTCCAGGTCGGTGATGTAGTCCGACCAGCCGGACGGGACGGTCAGCTTGATCGTGACCGGCTTGCCGCTCGGGTCGGCCAGCTTGTCGCCGGTGAACTTGTAGCCCGCGCCGGTCAGCAGCGACTTCGCGCCCGGGACGTCGACCTGGACCGTCTGGCCCTTGTACTGCGGCGCGATGAACGGGTCGCCCGCCGGGGTCGGGATGCCGGTGACCTGGTCGTTCTTCGGGTAGAAGTAGCCGGCCTCGCCCTGGTTGAAGATGTCGTCGCGGTTGATCACCTTGTTGATCGCCTGGCGCAGCTTCGCGTCGTTCCAGGGCGCCTTCTCGGTGTTGAACCACAGGCCGTGCACGGCCAGCTGCGCGGGGAACCACAGCTTGTAGTGCTGCGGGTCCTTGTTGGTGTAGACGGCCTTGTAGTTCGGGATGAACACGAAGCTCCACTCGGCCGCACCGTTGACCAGCGCATTGACCTGCGCGTTGTTGTCGGTGTAGGAGGTGTAGCGGATCTCCTTGACCTTCGGCGCCTCCTGCCAGTAGCCGCTGTCGCGCCGCACGACGATCATCGTCTGCGGGGTGGCCGACTTGAGCGTGTACGGGCCGGTGCCGATCGGGTTCTTGACGAGGTCGAGCGCCGGGTCCTTGACGTCCTTCCAGACGTGCTTCGGCACGACGAGCGTCTGCAGGATCTTCACCTGGTTGACGAACTGCGAGTTGTCGAAGGCCAGGGTGACCTGGTTGCCGGCCGCGGTGATGTCCTTGTACGGCACGGCGTCGACGTTCAGCGCCTTGTTGTCGCGCAGCAGCTGGAAGGTGTAGGCGACGTCCTCGGCGGTCATCGGCTGGCCGTCGGAGAACTTGACGTTGTCACGGACGGTCAGGACCAGCTTCTTGTAGTTGTCCGACCAGTCCCACTTCGTGGCCAGCCACGGCTTGCCCGGTTCCTGCGGCTTGACGCGGTTGAGCATGACGAGGGGCTCGTAGATCATCCACCGGTAGCCCATGTTCGACAGGGCGGACGTCTCCAGGAACGGGTTGTTGTTCTCCGCCTGCGGGCCGTCCGGCTTGCCGACGTTGAGCACGGCGTCGGGATTGCTCTGGGCGGCGTTCGAACTGCCGCCGCTGCACGCGGTCAGGCCTCCGACGGCCATCACGGCTACGAGCGCTGCGACGATGGAGCGCTTGACTCGCATCGGTTCCTCCTGGTCATCGACGACTACTTGCTGTCGACTGGTAGCGAGCCCCGACCGCCGGCGACCGAACGACGCCCCGAAGTCAACCCGGGTGACTCGGGTCACGTCAATAACACGGCGGTAACGTTTTGTACCTAAGTTTAAGTACTGAAAGAACAGCCGGTCTGGACCTATTGGTCGGACGACTCCTTGCAAGGCAAGGGTTTTAGCCGGTCCGGCCGCCGTTCGCCAGCAGCTGGGCGATCGGCAGGGTGGCCGCGCCGAGCGCGACCGCCTCCGGCCCGAGCCGGCCCAAGACGACCTCGGTGCGCTCGGCCAGGTAGTCCAGGGCGTGCCGGCCGACGGCGTCCCGGACCGCCGGCAGGATCGCCGGTCCCATGATCGCCCCCGCCGAGCCGGAAAGCACCACCCGATCGGGGCTGAGGAGGTTGATCAGATTCGCGATGCCGATGCCCAGGTACTCGCCGGTTTCGGCGAGCACGTCGGCAGCTGGGCCGCCCCGTGGGGCTTCGGCCACGATCCGCGCCAGTTCGACGTCGCTTTCGTCCCCGATGACCGGTTCCTTGCCGACGCGGGCGGCGTAGTGGCGGACGACCGCCTCGGTGCCGACGTAGGCCTCCAGGCAGCCGTGCGAGCCGCACCGGCAGGCCGCGCCGGCCGCCTTGACGACGGTGTGACCCCACTCGCTGGTCGTGATGCCGGGGTGCGAGCGCCCGGCCGTCGCGACGGCCGCCCCGACGCCGACGCCGAGCAGGGCGACGATGGCGCGTTCGGCACCCCGGCCGGCCCCCCGCCAGGTCTCCGCCTGGCCGAGGGTGCGGGCGCGGTTGTCGAGGTGGAGGGGCGCCTGGATGTAGGGGTGGATCAGCTCGGCGAAGTCCACCCCGCGCCAGCCGAGGGTGGGCGCGTGCACGATCCCGCCGTCGCGGACCGCGCCCGGCACGCCGATGCCGACGCCGAACACCGCGTCCGGATCGCCGCCTTCGAGCACTTCGGCGATGCCGGTGCGCACCAGCCCGGCCACTTCGTCCGGGTCGAGCCGGGTGCCGACCAGCGGGTGGCGCACGGTGCCGAGGGTGCCGAGCGCGCAGTCGAACAGGCCGACTTCGACGTGCGTCTCGCTGACGTCGACGCCCACGACCTGCCCGAAGTCCGGCCGCACCGCCAGCAGCGTCCGCGGCCGCCCACCGTCCGATTCGACCGATCCGGCTTCGGCGACGACGCCGTCCGCGATGAGCTCGGAAACGACGTTGGTAACGGTGGCGGCCGACAGTCCCGATTCAGCTACCAGTTCCAGTCTGCTGACGGGACCGCGGAGGTAGAGCGAGGAGAGCAGCGCCGCGCGGTTGTGCCGCCTGAGGTCACGGGTCGTCTGGCGCACCACCTGGGTCACCGGGAGGATTCTGCCAGACCGCGGCCCTGCCACCATGGGTTCGGGACTTAGTTCACCACTTAATACATAGCCACAACTTACGGTGATCAGGCATCCTGTCAGTGAGCCGGTAAGAGTCCAGATGGGTTGCCCATGGCGAGCAAGCGCACCACCGTCCGCGATCTGCGGCGGCACAACCGATCCCTGCTGCTGTCGAAACTGTACTTCGACGGCCCGCTGTCGAGGCACGAACTCAGCCAGCTCACCGGATTGAGTGCCGCCACGGTCAGCAACGTGACCGCCGAACTGGGCGAAGAACGCCTGATCACCGAAGCCGGACAGGTCGAATCGGACGGCGGCCGCCCCCGGGTGCTCCTGCGCGTGGACCCGGCGTACGGGCACGTCGCGGGCGTCGACATCGGCGAGACGGGCGTCAAGGTCGAGCTGTTCGACCTGGCGATGAACCGCCTGGCGACGGTCGAACACCCCCTCCCGAAGGCCCCGGACCCGGCAACGGCGGTCGAGCAGGTGACGTCCGGGCTGCGCGAGGTGTTCGCGAGCACGGGCATCGACGAGTCGGGCGTGCTCGGCGTCGGCATCGGCGTGCCGGGAACGGTCGAGCAGGGAGCGGAGGTGCTGGTCCACGCCCCGACGGTCGGCTGGGACGCGGTGCCGTTCGCCTCGCTGCTGGTCGACGCCGGCGTGGGCTTGCCGCTGTTCATCGACAACGGAGCGAAGACCCAGGGCCAGGCGGAGATGTGGTTCGGCGCGGGCCGCGGGGCGCGCCACGCGGTGATCGCCCTGCTCGGTTCGGGCGTCGGAGCGGCGGTGGTGACGGACGGAACGACGTACCGAGGCTCGACGAGCAGCGCGGGAGAGTGGGGCCACACAACGATCGCGTACGGCGGTCAGGAGTGCCGCTGCGGTTCACGCGGGTGTCTGGAGGCGTACATCGGCGCAGGAGCGGTCCTGGCGAGGTACCGCAGAGCACGCGGAAAGGACATATCGGGCGAGGACGAGCAGGCCCAGTTCTCGGCGTTGCTGGCGGCGGCCCCGAAGTCCAAGACGGCGGCCCGCGTACTCGACGAGACGGCGGGTTACTTGGGAGCGGGCATCGCAAACTTGATCAACTTGTTCAACCCGGAGCGCATAGTGATCGGCGGCTGGGCAGGCTTGGCATTGGGAGACCAGCTCCTACCGCGCATCCGCGAGGCGGCGGGCGAGCACGCGCTGAGGCACCCGTTCAGCCAGACATCGATCCAGCTGGGGTCGCTGGGCTTGGACGCGGTGGCGACGGGAGCGGCGACACTGCCGGTGGCGGATTTGCTGGAGCAAGGGGCGACATCGAGGATCGCCAAGCCGGGAGCCCCGAAGTCCGACGCGGCGTGATGCTCAGCGCCGGGCTCTGAACCAGGCGAGGAGGAAGGTCACGCCGAGGAAGCCGGCGCAGAGGAAGAGGACTATCCCGCAGACGAGGTCGAGCGTGCTGGTGTGCGCCAGCGCCATCCACGCCCCGCCGACGGCGCCGAGCAGCATGACCACGGCAATGCCGAACGAGCCCCGCGGCATCGGCGGCTTTTCCTCGGTCACGTTCTCCCCCTCGTTCTTCGGACGTCCGACGAAGCCCTGGCACGGCCCACCCGGCAGCCCGCCCACCCGGCAGCCCGCCCACCCGGCAGCCCGCCCACCCGGCAGCCCGCCCACCCGGCAGCCCGCCCACCCGGCAGCCCACCCACCCGGCAGCCCACCCACCCAGGGGGTCCATCCCCGCTCCAGCGTATCGCCACCGCCCGACAGAAAGCGCGCAAAAGCCCCACCCGGCCCGCCTTGTCCACACCCCGCCCCAGTTGTGGACAAGGCGGCGACCGACCAAACCCGGCGCCGCCGAACCCCGCACCGCCGAACCCCGCACCGCCCGAACCCCGCACCGCCCGAGCCATCGCAACTCGACCACAGGACCGTGCCCCACTCACCGGGAACCACCCTCACCAGCACCGCAACAAGCGCCCCGCCACGAACCCACCCTTAATTCGGGTTGAAAAAAAATGACCGCCCGACGGTTGCCCGGCTTGTCTGGACCATGCATACTTTGTTGCCAGACACAACAAAGCGCCCGCCGAGGCCCCGCGAGTCCGAGCCTGCTCAGGACCGCGAGCACCGGCTGATCGGTCGCGCCTGCCGCCGCCCCGGCATGCGGGACCCTCCCCTCCCCGCGTTCCGTGCTGCGCGCGGAACGCCGTTCCCCCACGGTGAAAGAGGCGACAACGATGTCCACCTCCAAAAAGAACCGCTGGGCGGCACTCCTCGCCGCCTCCGCGCTGCTGTTCCTCGGGCAGCAAGCCCTCACGATGACCCCCGCCGCCGCGGCGGCCACCTTCACCGACGACTTCAACGGCCCCGCGGGCGCCGGCGTCGACGGGTCGAAGTGGCAGCTCGAAACCGGCGACAACGTCAACAACCACGAGCGGCAGTACTACACCTCCGGCACCAACAACGCCCAGCTCGACGGGCAGGGCCACCTCGTCATCACCGCCAAGAAGGAAAACCCCGGCAACTACAACTGCTGGTACGGCCGCTGCGAGTACACCTCCGCCCGCCTCAACACCGCCGGCAAGTTCAGCCAGGCCTACGGCCACTTCGAGACGCGCATGAAACTGCCGCGCGGGCAGGGCATGTGGCCGGCCTTCTGGATGCTCGGCGGCGGGAACTGGCCGACCGACGGCGAAATCGACATCATGGAGAACGTCGGGTTCGAGCCGAACACCGTGCACGGCACCATCCACGGCCCCGGCTACTCCGGCTCCGGCGGCATCGGCGCGGCCTACAACGGCCCGAACTTCTCCGACGACTTCCACACCTACGCCATCGACTGGGCACCCAACCAGATCAAGTGGTACGTCGACGGCAACCTCTACCAGACGCGCACGCCGTCGGACCTGAACGGCAACCGCTGGGTCTACGACCACAACTTCTTCATCATCCTCAACCTGGCCGTCGGCGGGTACTGGCCCGGCGACCCCAACAGCAGCACGCAGTTCCCGCAGCAGCTGATCGTCGACTACGTGCACGTCACCAACTCCTCGAGCCAGGGCGGCGGCCGGACCGGCACGATCACCGGCATCGGCGGCAAGTGCGTCGACGTCGCCGGCGCGAACTCCGCCAACGGCACGCCGATCCAGATCACCGACTGCAACGGCAACGCCGCGCAGAACTGGACCGTCGGCACCGACGGCACCATCCGCGCCCTCGGCAAGTGCATGGACGTGAGCGCGGCGGGCACCGCGGACGGCACCCCGGTGCAGCTCTACGACTGCAACGGAACCGGCGCCCAGCAATGGGTCGTGACCGGCGCGAAGGACATCGTGAACCCCAACGCCAACAAGTGCCTCGACGCCACCGGGAACTCGAGCGCGAACGGCACCCGTCTGCAGATCTGGACCTGCGGCGGCGGCGCGAACCAGAAGTGGACCACTCCCTGAGCTCGACCCCATAAGGAGATTCCAGTGCGGCGAATCCTCGTCGCGCTAATGGGGTGCGCCCTGTTAGCGCTTTCCTTCCTGACGACCGGGTCCGCTCAGGCCGCGGTCGACGCGGGCCCGTCGGCGAGCCAGCTGCTCGCGAAAACCCAATCCTGTCAACAGATCTCGAACGGCAAGTATTCCTTCGACGAAGGCGGCGCGGCCACCGTGCCCGTCTGCCAGGCGAACGGCGCGGTGTTCTTCAAGGCCGACATGGACATCGACTGCGACGGCGTCCGCACGACGCAGTGCAACGAGAACACCGACTGCTGCTTCTACCCCGACACCGCGTTCCACACTTCGACCGACCAACCGCTCAACGCGGCGCAGCTGCCATACATCGTCCTGCCCCAGCCGACGTCCACCTGGGACTACCGCAACTACGGCATCGACGGCGGTTCGGTCGTGGCGGTGATCTACAACAACCAGGTCACCTACGCCGTGGTCGGCGACACCGGCCCGACGAGCATCATCGGTGAGGCGTCCTACGCCACCGCCGTCAGCCTCGGCATCAACCCCGACCCGAAGAACGGCGGCACCGAAGGACCGGTGACGTACATCGTCTTCCCGAACACGCACGTCAATCCGATCGAGAACCACGCCAACGCGGTCAGCCTCGGCGAGCAGGTCGCGACGCAGTTCGCCGGCGGCACCACGCCGCCGCCCACGCAGAACGCCGGCCCGATCACCGGCATCGGCGGCAAGTGCGCCGACGTCGCCGGGGCGAACAACGCCAACGGCACCGCCGTCCAGCTCTACGACTGCAACGGCACGAACGCTCAACAGTGGACAGTCGGCAGCGACGGGACCGTGCAGGCACTGGGCAAGTGCCTCGACGTCACCAGCGCCGGCACCGCGAACGGCACGCCGACCCAGCTCTGGGACTGCAACGGCTCGAACGCCCAGAAGTGGACGGCCAACGCGGCCGGCAACCTCGTGAACACCGGCTCCGGCAAGTGCCTCGACGCTACCGGCAACTCCAGCGCCAACGGCACCCGGCTCCAGATCTGGACCTGCGGGTCCGGCGCGAACCAGAAGTGGACGCTCCCATGAGAAAACGCTCTCTCGCCGCACTGGCCGGGGTGACGGCGATCGCCGCCGCCACCTTCGCCGCGCCCGCGCAAGCCGCGGGTGAAACGGTCAACATCTGGCTCACCACGACCAGCGACGCCGGCGGCCGCCAGGTCACCCGCGGCCTCCAGCAGCAGACGCCGGTGACGTTCGCCGCCGGCACCGGCAGCGGTGGCGTGACCATCAACGTCAACGAAAACACCACTTACCAGCAGTTCGAGGGTGGTGGAGCGTCCTTTACGGACACCGCGGCCTGGCTGATGAACTCCAGCGGCGCGCTTTCCCAAGCCACCCGCGACGACACGATGCGGAAGCTGTTCGACCCGAACAACGGCATCGGGCTGAGCTTCATCCGCAACCCGCTCGGCGCGTCCGACCTGGCCCGCTATAGCTACACCTTCGACGACATGCCGGCCGGCCAGACCGACCCGAACCTGACGCATTTCTCGATCGCCCACGACCAGGCCGACGTGCTGCCGCTGACCAAGCAGGCCAAGCAGCTCAACCCGCAGGCCAAGGTGATGGCGTCGCCGTGGAGCGCGCCGCCGTGGATGAAGGACAACGACAGCTACCTGCTCGGCTGGGTCGAATCGCAGTACTACCCGGCCTACGCGCAGTACTTCGTCAAGTACCTCCAGGCCTACCGGGCCGCGGGCGTGCCGATCGACTACGTCTCGATGCAGAACGAGCCCACCTGCTGCGCGAGCTACCCGTCGACCAACTGGAACGGCGCCGGCCTGGCGTACTTCGCGAAGAACAACCTGCTGCCCGCGCTCCAGAACGCCGGTCTGTCCACAAAGGTCCTCGCTCTCGACTGGAACTGGGACACCTACGCCTCCTACGGCGCGCCCACATTGGACGATGCGGCGATCCGCAACCACCCGAACTTCGGGGGCGTGGCCTGGCACGGCTACGGCGGCGACATCGCCCAGCAGACGACGACGCACAACCAGTACCCCAACGTCAACGCCTACTCGACCGAGCACTCCGGCGGCACCTGGATCTCGAACCAGCAGGCCGAGGACATGAACAACATCGTCGACTACACCCGCAACTGGTCGAAGAGCGTGACCAAGTGGAGTCTCGCCGTCGACCAGAACATGGGCCCGCACAACGGCGGCTGCGGCACCTGCACCGGCCTGATCACCGTCCACAACGGAGACTCCCGCAGCGGGCAGGTCGACTACACCGTCGAGTACTACACCATGGGCCACTTGACGAAGTTTGTGAAGCCGGGCGCCTACCGGATCGACTCGAACGACAGCTCGGCCGTCCGCAACGTCGCCTGGAAGAACCCCGACGGCTCCAAGGCGCTGGTCGCGTACAACTCCGGCACCGGAAACCAGAGCGTGCGGGTGAACTGGGGCAACTCGTCGTTCACCTACACCCTGCCCGGCCGCACCTCGGCGACGTTCACCTGGAGCGGCAACCAGGGCAACGGCGGCGGTACCGGCAAGACCGGCCCGATCACCGGCCTCGGCGGCAAGTGCATCGACGTCGCCGGCGCGAGCAACGCCAACGGCACCGCGGTCCAGCTCTACGACTGCAACGGCTCAGGCGCTCAACAGTGGACAGTCGGCACCGACGGAACCCTGAAGGCGCTCGGCAAGTGCCTCGACGTCACCGGACAGTCCACAGCGGACGGAGCCCAGCTCCAGCTGTGGGACTGCGGCGGCACGGCCAACCAGCGGTGGGCGGCCACCGCGGCCCGGGACCTCGTCGGCGCGGGCTCGAACAAGTGCGTCGACGCGACCGGCAACTCCAGCGCCAACGGCACCCGGCTGCAGATCTGGACCTGCACCGGTGCCGCCAACCAGAAGTGGAACGTGCCCGCATGAAGAAGACAGCAGTATTCGGCGCCCTGATCGCCGCCTCGGCGCTGGTGTTCGCACCGGGCGTCGCCCAAGCGGCGACCGGGCCGATCACCGGCATCGCCGGCAAGTGCGTCGACGTCAACGCGGCGAGCAACGCCAACGGAACCGCCGTCCAGCTCTACGACTGCAACGGCACGAACGCTCAACAGTGGACAGTCGGCAGCGACGGTTCCCTGCAGGCACTGGGCAAGTGCCTCGACGTCACCAGCGCCGGCACCGCCAACGGCACGACGATCCAGCTCTGGGACTGCAACGGCTCCGCCGCCCAGAAGTGGACGGCCAACGCGGCGAAGAACCTGGTCAACACCGGGTCCGGCAAGTGCCTCGACGCCACCGGCAACTCCAGCGCCAACGGCACCCGCCTGCAGATCTGGACCTGCGCGAGCACGGCCAACCAGCAGTGGACGCTGCCGAGCGGCGGCACCACTCCGCCGCCCGGACCGGGCGTGATGGCCGTCGCGCCGTACCTCTACAACGGCTGGGGCGACCCGCCCAACCCGGCGACGATCCAGAACGCCACCGGCGTCAAGTGGTTCACGCTGGCGTTCATCCTCTCCAACGGCTACTGCAACCCGCAGTGGGACGGCGGCCGGGCGCTCACCGGCGGCGTCGACCAGAACACGATCAACACCGTCCGCGCGGGCGGCGGCGACGTCATCCCGTCGTTCGGCGGCTACTCCGGCAACAAGCTGGAGTCGTCGTGCGGCAGCGCGGGCGAGCTGGCGGCGGGCTACCAGAAGGTGATCAACGCCTACGGCCTCAAGGCGATCGACATCGACATCGAGGCCGACGCCTACAGCAACCCGACCGTGCAGCAGCGCACGGTCGACGCGCTGAAGACGGTTCGGGCGAACAACCCGGGCATCAAGCTCTACGTCACCTTCGGCACCGGCCAGTCCGGACCGGACAACAGCCTGGTCAACCGGGCGGCGCAGTCCGGCCTCACGGTCGACGGCTGGGTGATCATGCCGTTCGACTTCGGCGGCGCGGGCCAGAACATGGGCACGTTGACGCAGCGGGCGGCCGAGGGCCTGAAGAACGTCGTCAAGAGCGCGTACGGCTACGACGACGACACGGCCTACCGGCACATGGGCATCTCGTCGATGAACGGCATCACCGACAACAACGAGACGGTCACGCTCAACGACTTCAGCACGATCCTGGCCTACGCGAACTCCCACCACCTGGCCCGGCTGACGTTCTGGTCGGCGAACCGGGACCGCCCGTGCCCGGGCGGCTACCCGAACAACGACACCTGTTCCGGGGTTTCCCAGCAGGCGTGGGACTTCACGAGGATCTTCGCCCGCTACGCCGGCTGACGGCGGCACCACGAAGGCCCGGCCGGGAACCCCGGCCGGGCCTTCTCGCGTAGGGCTGCCGGGCCGCGGCCCTGGGGAAGCGGCGACCCGGCAGCGTGGGGTCCCGCCGGCCGCTGGGGGTATCCGGCGGCGGGACCGCCACCGAGGTTATCGACCGCACGTCGCACGCGGCTCGTGCTCGGGTCGTCCGGACGTCAAACCCTGCCCAAACGCCCCAATGTGGCGTTGGGTGCATCCAACGCACCCAATGTGGCGTGGGGGGGGGGGGGGGGCCCCCACCACCCAAAATTGGGGGGGTTGGTCTGACCCGCCGAAGGCCCGCGGGCGGCCCCGGGGC